>CAZGYL010000012.1:0-20226 GCA_964529985.1 uncultured Planctomycetia bacterium
CTTTAGGGGAATGCATGTCCTTCGGGGTTAGGTCTCAAGCCAACAAGGAGGCATAGCGGAGGGTATCATGACCACGGCCACCGAAACCGGTTTGAAGCAGGAAACCCAAGACACGGCCAAGCAACCCGCAAAAGCCAAGAATAGGCGCCGCCGCAAATTCATTTGGCCAGAGCTCCAAATGATGGTGGCCGTGCAGACTTTGTTCATCGCCATGCCGATAGTGCTTTTGAACTTCTTGCTCTTCTACGCCCACGCCGTCAAGTACCAGAATTCTCTGCCTCCACCGGCCGCCTCGGCGGTTCAGGGGCTCATCGGGATCCTCTTCCGCGACTTTCTCATCATCGCGGTCCTTGCAATCCCGTTTTCGATCGGAGTGGGAATCCTGTATTCTTTCCCCTTCTGCGGTCCCATTTACAGATTCAACCGGTTTCTGAAGGAACTGGTCAAGGGCAGGTGGGACCGCCGCTGCGTGCTCAGAAAAGGAGATCACCTCCAGGAGGTCAAGGACTCGGTCAACGCCGCTGTTCAAACCATGGCGGATCGGGTCTACAGCCAATACAACCTCCTGGGCAAGATTCAAGAAGTTCTGGGTGAAAAGGCCGGCGGCGATCCTCAGGTAAAGGAGCTTCTCAAAGCGATCGAGGAGGAACGCCGCATAACGGCTCCCAGGTTCGGCGAATCCGCCGAAGGCCGGCCGGCCGGCGCAAGCGAATCCCGCGCTGAATGACCCGCTCAGGCCGATAACACAACCGCCGTCACGGTCAAGGCTGCACCGCCCCCGGGTTCCATCTTATTTTTTCTTGTCCTCTGACCATGGCTCTGTTCCCATAAAACGCTATGATGGGAAAAGCCATGGAAGAGAAGATCAGGGTCAAACAGCGCCTAGGGAAATACCGGATCGAGAGGCGGCTTGCCGAGACGGAATTCGCCACGGTTTACGAAGCTCATGATACGGTTACCGGCCTGCCCGTAGCGCTTAAGATTCCCCACCGGCACCTTATGGAGAGCGAAGCCCTGGAGCAATTCCGAAAGGAAGTCCGCCTGACCGCCAATTTGGACCACCCCAATATCCTGCCTATAAAAGACGCCACCTTCATTGACGGCTGGTTCGTAGTGGCCTACCCGCTGGGGGAATGCTCCCTCGAGGAACGCCTCAGCCGCCGCATGTCGTTGAAGACCATAGTAACGTTCGCCGATCAAATGCTCGAGGCCGTAGCGTTCGCCCACAGCAGACATATCATGCACTGCGATATCAAGCCGGACAACTTCATCCTTTTCCCGGGCAACCGCCTGCGCCTGGGGGATTTCGGGCTTGCGAAGGTGGCCCGCAGGACCCTCGCCGCCTCAGGCTCGGGCACCGTGGGATACTGCGCGCCCGAGCAAGCTATGGGCAAGCCGTCGTTCCGATCCGATGTTTTCTCGCTGGGGCTTGTCCTGTACCGGATGCTCACGGGCTGCCTGCCTGAATGGCCCTACCGGTGGCCTCCGCCGGGATTCGACAGACTCCGGCGCAGGGTTCACCCCAAGGTGATCGCTTTCCTGAAGCGCGCGCTCGAAGTGGACGAGCGCAAGCGCTTTCCGAATGCAGTAAGAATGTATGCAGCCTACAAACGACTGCGGCCGTTGATCCTGCGAACCGCAGCTTTAGCCAGGCGGAAGCGCCGTCGGAAGCGCAGCACCCCTCCTACTTGGAAAAACGTGCGCAACAGGGAATTCCTCAGAAATTACCGCACCTTGCTTGAAGTCCACCTTACCTGCAGGAAATGCGGCGGGCCTGTGAGCGAGCCCATGATAACATGTCCGTGGTGCGGCGCGGACAGGCGCGTTCACAACGGTCCCACCCGTTTTACCGACCGCTGCCCCCGGTGCCGCCGAGGTATTAAAGCGGACTGGCGGTACTGTCCTTGGTGCTACGGCGGGCAAGTCCACCCCGGGGCGCGAATGCGATACAACGATTCCCGGTACACCGCGACATGCACGAACCCGCGGTGTCCCGACAAACGCCTCATGCCGTTCATGCGGTACTGCCCTTGGTGCCGCCGGAAAGTAACCCGGCGCTGGACGATCTCCGGGGCAAAGCGGCGCTGCAGCAGGTGCGGGTGGAGCGTTCTGCCCGAGTACTGGCAGTACTGCCCGTGGTGCGGCAAGAGCCTCAACAGGCGGTGAGGAGATCCGAGCAGATGCACTCGACAAAATCGCGGATCGGGCTATACGCCAATTGCGATCTCGTACCCGGAGAGTTGCACCGGGTCGGCCCCGGGATCGCTGCGGTTTTCAGCGCACGCGGGCCGCAGAAGCCCGGGCCGAATGAAGACGCAGCGTTGGTTGTCCCTGTCAATGACAAGCGCGGAGTGTTGGCTGTTGCAGACGGCTTCGGGGGGCAAGCCGCCGGAGACAAAGCCTCCAGACTCGCGCTGGAAAGCTTGGCTGAATGCCTTGAGAATCCGCCGCCGGAAGGAGAGCTGCGCGAGGCCGTTCTCAACGGTTTTGAAAAGGCCAACGAAGCGGTGACCGGCCTCGGAGTGGGCGCGGCCACAACCCTTGCGGTGGTTGAGATATCGCCCGGCGCGGTGCGTTCCTACCATGCAGGGGATTCGATGATTCTGGTGGTCGGCCAGCGGGGAAGGATCAAACTTCAAACCGTCTCTCACTCACCTGTGGGCTATGCTGTTGAAGCGGGGCTCTTGGAGGAACATGAGGCCATGCGCCACGAAGCGCGCCACCTTGTTTCAAACATGGTCGGTGCAAGCGATATGCGTATAGAGGTGGGACCGATCGTGCCCATCGGCCTGCATGACACGGTCATACTTACTACCGACGGCGTTTCGGACAACCTGAGCGTGGAAGAGATAACCGAAGCGGTGCGGAAAGGACCGATTGAAGATGTAATACGCAGGATCGCCGTTCTTTGCTCCCGCCGCATGCGCCAACCGGCGGACGATCAACCGTCCAAACCCGACGATTTCACGTTCATTGCGTTCCGGCCGGCGCTGAAGCCTTCGCGCCGGAAACGTAGCGCGCGCGAAGCTTCTTAACCGATTCGTCCTCGCGCATCTCATCGGTAACGGCAACAGGCCTTACTGTGAGAGTCTGAATACCGCCCGCCCCCCACCGGATTACAATCTCCCGGAAAGCCGCTCCGAAAGGCTCACCTTTTGAAATAACCGTGATTCCGCCATCGCGCTTCACAACCGTTGTAAATCGTTTGTGCGTATGGCCGCCGAGAATAAGATCGATTCCAGGTACCTCCTTTGCAAGTTGCTCATCCCACATGTCTCTTCCATGGGTAAGAACAACCACAACGTCGGCCTCCCTGCGGAGCTGCGGAATGAGCGGGCGAAGGCTCTCCACAACCGGTCGTATTTCAAGAGATTTGCTCGGCCCGTATGTAAGTACCTGTGAGACGGTTCCAACAACCCCTACCCGCACTCCGTCAAGGTCAAAAATTCTATACGGCTTTACATTCTTGGGTGCAACGGAAGGATCCCACCTTGCGTTTGCAGCCAAAACAGGAAGGTTGTATCGATCGATAAGGGCGGCCATGCGTTCGACTCCATAGGCCGAGTCGTGGTTTCCCAAGATACAGCCGTCATATCCGCAAGCCGCCAAGAGCGCGGCCATTGCTTCTCCGCGCGTTTCGGCGATCGCCGGCTCTCCTTTTTTACAGAAGTCACCGGAGTCAAAGAAAAGAACCGACCCGTATGCGGTACGCCTGTCGCGGACATAAGCCGCAATGCGCGCCAAGGTGCCGGTGTGCTCGTGCAAATCGGTCGTCGCATAGATAAAAATGCGCTTTTCGGCTGCAGGGCGGGAGGCCGCCGTGCAATACAGAACCGGCAAAAGAGCAAGGGTCAAAAAAACTGGGCGTTTGATCATTTGGTGCCTCCATGCAAAACGCCGCCTGCGTGCTGTGGAAGTCGGGGGTACAATCAACCGGCACAGACTACCGAGTTTACGGCCCGCTGCACCCTTCGTAAACCAAACCCGGATCCAAATCTCTTTCCGTCGGATCTTTACGACAAACGGCGGCGTGGATATACTTCCGTTCACCGAAAAGCAATGCCTGTTCAGGGAGAATACCATGGATAAGGATCGCAAGCGTATTGAGAAAATGGCTTCGGGGTTTATGCCGGCGCGGATCCTCCTCACAGCTTGTGAGCTTGATCTCTTCACCTGTTTGGGAAGCGAAAGCTTGAGTGCCGGCCAAATCGCCGAACGCTGCAGCTGCAGCCCCGAACCGATGCGCAGACTCCTTAACGCACTTACCGCTTTGGGGCTTCTGAGTAAACAAGGTGAGAAGTACAGCAATACGCGTGCAACAAAGCGCATGCTTGTCCGCGGCAGGCCCGGTTACCTCGGGGACATTATGCTGCACCGCCAGAATCTCTGGGAGCGTTGGAGTAAGCTGACGCGGATCGTAAAGACAGGGGAAGTGCCTCCGAAAAAACGGACCGCCGGAAGGGAACGCCGCTTTATTCAAGGAATGGCCAACCTGGGATATTACAGCGCGCTCCAGACCGCCCGCGCACTGAGTTCCGAACTGCGCGGCGCTGAACGACTGTTGGACGTCGGAGGCGGGCCCGCCGTTTACGCGTGCGTATTTGCAAGAAAATACCCTGAGCTCCGCATAACCGTACTCGATCTCCCGGGCCCCCTTCGCTACGCGCGGCGTACGGTCAGAGCCGAAGGCCTCACCGGCCGCGTGCGCTTGAAAAGCTGCGACGCGGTCAAGGCGCGCACCCTCGGTCGCAATTACGATTTTGTTTTCATGTCCAATTTCATTCACAGCTTCAAGGCTCCTGTAGCCTCCATGCTGGTTCGAAAGGCGGGCGAGGCGCTCAAGCCGGGAGGTATTCTTGCGATAAAAGACTTTTACATAAACCCCGCGGGAACAAGACCTGTTTTCGCCGCTCTCTTTTCAGTCAACATGCTTGTTGCAAACGCCGGTGACTGCTACAGCAGGAGCCGGGTAAGTGAATGGATGCGTCAAGCCGGTGTCCGGCCCGTTCGGTACACCACCGTGGGCGAGCACTCCGGTATCCTTATCGGGAGGAAAACCTAATCCGCCGAACCGTGGACGTAGACCGTTTGCGATGGGAAGGCGAAGTTGATGCCCTCGGCGTTGAATCGTTTCAGTATCTCAAGGTTCACCCGCTGGCTGAAAGCGCAGAAATCCCAGTAGCTCGGCGGGTGATACCAGTAGATGACCATGATGTTGAGGGACCAATCCTTAAAGTCGTTGAAGTATATGCGGGGCGGAAAATCGGGGTGCATGCCTTCGTGGTTGTCGAAGATCTCATGAAGGATCTGAAGCGCGCGCTCTACCTTCTCCGGCGGCGTATCGTAGGTGATTCCAATGTTCACGACTTTCTTTATGAAAGGCCGCCTGCCTATATTCTGAATCGTTTTGTTGGCAAGCTCACCGTTCGGGATCGTCACCAGATGGCCGTCCAGCGTGCGAATTCTCGTTGATCTGAATCCCACCTCCTCGACCGGCCCATCGTGGCCGTCGACGACGACCCGATCACCCACCTGAAAAGGACGGTCGGCGAAGATCACGATCGAGCCGAAGAAGTTCTTTATCGTGTCCTGCGCCGCCAGAGCCACAGCCAAGCCCGTTACACCAAGGCCTGCGATAATGGATGTCAGAGGCTTATCGCTCAGAATCTGCGCCACTTGGACGAGAACCAGAATAACCACCGTAACGCGCAGGCTCTTGCGCACAAGCGGCACCAGCATGTCGTCAAGCCGGCTCTCGGTACGGGCGGCCAACCTCTCAAGCCATGCCTGCACCACATCAACAAGCTTGTAGATAATCCAACCCACGGCAAGGGTGGTAAGAACCGCGGTAAGCGTATCCACAACGGAAGCAACACCCGCCCCGTAGGTCAGAATCCGCACGCCGTATCGAATGCCCAGTGTGAAACACAGGAACACGATACTTGAGGCGACCGCCTCAAGGGCCACGCCTGTAGGTTCGCGGCGCTCGATTCCGAACCGCGTCGAGATCCGTCGCAAGACGAACTGCAGGACCTTCCCGAGGACCCACGAACCCAATACAACCAGAAAAAGACCGATGATCTGAAGAGCGGAATTTCCTCCGATAATCGGTTTCTCAATAAGGTCCCTGAGTTTGTCCATTCCGCAATTCCTCCTTGGACTGCGAACCCACCGGGTTGAGCCGGAAACCTCGACCGCAGCGCAGAATTTTCACTGCGCGCGCATCGTACCCGGAGCGCTCAGTCCGTACAACCCACAAGTAAGTTATCGAATCCCTTCGGGATCACTCTCCGCAGTTCCCTGCATTACACGGCTTCACCTCAACGGGGTCGCCCACCGAAACCCGTCCCCCTCGTATGACACGGGCGAAAACGCCCTCGCGCGGCATTACGCAATCGCCCGCCTGGCGGTAGATTGCACACCTGCTGTGGCATTCCTTACCGATCTGGGTGATTTCGAGTTCGCACCCCCCGACAACAAGCCGATCCCCTACATGCAGATTCACAAGGTCGATGCCGCGTGTGGTTATATTCTCGGCAAAATCCCCGGGGCCCACCTCGAGGCCCCGCTCCCTTATCTTTTCGATGCTCTCGATCGCAAGAAGACTCACCTGCCGGTGCCACGCCCGGGCGTGCGCATCGCCCTGGAGCCCGAAGTCCTCAATAAGAAACGCCCACGGTACATTGAGCTTGCGTGTCCCTTTCCGCCCGCTCACCGAAACGGCAACTACTTCTCCGGACATTTCTCACCAAGTCCAACGAAGCGGGACTACCCGCACGGTATCACCCGCCTTGCACTCTGAGGTCTCCGCGGGGAACTCGATAAGACAATCGGCCGTACTCAACCCGGAAAGCATATGCGAGCCTTGGCCGCGGGTGGGAGTCACCGTAAGAGCTTCAGGCGGCCCGCTGAGCCTGCCTCGCACCCACTCCAGCCTCCCTACTTTTTTGCGGATCGTCTCAGTGAGCTCGGCTTGAACTTTGGCAGGCACACTTTCCGGCCTGCCGCTCAGCTTAAAGAGTGCAGGCTTTACAAATTGGTGAAACGAGACGAGCACTGCAACGGGATTGCCCGGAAGGCCGAAGAGATAAACCCGCCTGCGCCTCCGAGAACCGACCCCGAAGAAATTCGGTTTGCCGGGCTTCATTGCAACCCGCCAAAAAATCGTGCGCACACCCAGACGGGAGGCCGCAGTGCGGACAAAATCGTACTCGCCGACCGAAACACCGCCTGCAGTAAGCACAACGTCGCTCTTCTCAAAAGCCTGCTTCAAAGCGCGCTCAAGATCCCCCAATCGATCACGTACCCGTCCAACGCTTACCACCGGGAAACCCAAAGCTAGCACGGCCGCCTCAAGCGCAGGAGAATTCGAATCGTAGATCCGGCCCCGCGCAAGCGGTTCACCAGGCGCTGCAAGCTCATCACCTGTTGCAAGAATCGAAACCTCAGGCCGGCGGTGAACCGTAACTTCGCTGATTCCAAACCCGGCAAGCAGTCCTGCCACAGGCGGGGTCACAATGCAGCCGGCCTCAAGCAAGACCGCTCCGCGTTTTGCCTCTTCACCCTTGCGGCGGATGTTCTCACCGGATCGCACGGCACGGCCTATAAGCACGGCTCCTTTGCTTTCCCTGTAGAATTCTTTCATCACAACGGCGTCGGCACCGGGAGGTATGGGAGCGCCTGTAAAGATCTTTACAGCCGTGCCGGGCCGAAGCCGCCCTGGCGGAGGCCGCTCGCCCGCCCGCACCTCTCCTTCCAGCTTGAGTCGAACGCGCCGCGAGGAATCCGCCTCGGCTACATCGACGCTCCTGACGGCGAAACCGTCCACCGCCGACTGGTCGAAACGCGGCAGGCCCCACCTGGCCCGCAACGGCTTTGCAAGAACCGCTCCTGCGGATCGGCGGATCTCTACGCACTCTGCAGGGAGCACCTTCGTGTGTCTCAGCACCAAGGAAAGAGCTTTTTCAAACGGAATCATCTTTCGGACTTGATTCCCCGTGCGCGCCGGCATAGCCGGTTCCGCCGTGTCCTTTTCCTTCGATCATGCCGAAAGCGTGAAAGATCCACGGGAAGAGGGCATCGAGGGACTCTTCCACTCCGCGGCTTGATCCGGGCAGATTCACGATCAGGGTACGCCCCTTCACCCCGGCACGCCCTTGAGAGAGCATTGCATAAGGAGTTCTCTCAAGCCCGTAGGCCCGAACCGCTTCGGCGATTCCCGGCGCTTCCCGGTCAACGACGTTTTTCATAGCCGCAGGTGTAACATCCCGTGGTCCGAGCCCCGTTCCACCGGTTGTAACAACCAAATCAAGCTTCTCTTCCTGTGCATAGCGTTCAAGGAGCTCAGCAAGCAGCACGGAATCATCGGGTATGATCTTGTAATCGCTGACCTCGACTCCGAGCCCCTCCAAGCGCTCGACTATCATTCTGCCCGAGCGGTCACTCTTCTTGCCGGCTGAAATCGAATCCGAGCAAACCACAACAGCGGCGCGTCTTTGTTTTTGATATTTTTCGGTGAAATCGGAAGCGCCGCCTTTCTTCTCCACAAGGCGCACGGATTCTATAAAAAGCTCCGGATCCACCGCCTTAAGCATATCGTAAACGGTGAGAGCGGCTATGCTCGCCGCTGTGAGAGCTTCCATTTCAACCCCGGTTCTCCAGATGGCTTTCACAGCGGCGATGATCTCGACCCGCTGTCCTTCAAGCGCAAAGTCAAGGCGCACATGGTCGAGCGGAACCGGGTGGCAGTAAGGAATGAGCCTGGCCGTGTTCTTTGCCGCTTGGATCCCCGCCACCCTGGCGACGGGAAAAGGATCACCTTTTGGTGCCGTCCCGCTTGAGAGCGCTTTCCGCCCCTCCTCGCCCAGCCTGAGAACGGCAAGGGCAGTAGCGGTCCTTAAAGTCTTGGTCTTCCTTGATACGTCCCGCATTCCGCTCATTTGATCTCCGCCCCTCTGCTCAAACAGGCGCAGGGCTTAGCCGCCGATCTCGGTCATGCTCTGCCTGCTTTCACGTAACACGCCTTCGGCAACCGAATGTCGCGCCGCTTTGCGCCCGACCGCGCTTTGCACTACCGACGCGATTTTCCCGTCATCAGCGCCGTTGCGCAACAGCAATCTCAGGTCGACACAATCCGGCGAAAAAAGACAAATCTTCAGCGCGCCGTCTGCAAGAAGACGCAACCGGTTGCAACCGGAGCAGAAGTGCCGGGTCAGAGGTGCAATCAGGCCCACCGTACCCCGGCAGCCTTTAACGCGGAAACGCTGCGCCACGCCGCCCTCGCAGTCCTCCCGCGGGGAGACAGGGACAAGAGTGAACTTTTCTGATAATTTTTGCTCGATCTCTGCCGCGCTCACAAACCTGTCGTCAGGCCACCGTCCGGCCGCAAAAGGCATGAGCTCTATAAACCGCACTTCAAGCGGCTCACTGCGTACAAGCTCTATGAAATCGGCCAGCCGGCCGTCGTTGACTCCTCGCATTACCACGCAATTTATCTTGACAGGATCAAGTCCCGCCTCCCGTGCGGCTCTTATTCCTGCGAGCACCGCCTCAAGGCCGTCGAAGCCGGTTATGTGCTTGTATCCCGCCGGGTCCAAACTGTCGCAGCTTACGTTCACCTTCCGAAGCCCCGCTTCTTTAAGAGGGCGGGCGAAAGGCGCCAGAAGGACCCCATTGGTTGTAAGCCCAACTTCCCGTACCCCGGGTATCGAGGCGAAACGGCGCACGAGTTCCACCACACCGCGGCGCAGCAAAGGTTCACCGCCTGTGATCCGCACCTTGGATATCCCCAAGCCGACCAAAATCCGAACCAGCCGAGTGAGTTCATCAAAGGTCAAGAGCGACGAACGGCGCTCCTTGATTGCCCGGCGGGAGGGCCTGCAATACCGGCAATGCAGATTGCAGCGGTCGGTGACCGACACGCGAAGGTAAGTGTGAGGGCGTCCGTATGCGTCGCGAAGAGCTCTCATGAGACCTCTGAATAAGGACGACGGCGGCGTTCTCTTCTTTTCCTATAGTTTCCCTGGCAAAAGCAAAACCCGCAAGTCCCACAGCGCAACCGCAGTGGCCGATCCGGACGCACTCATTGTACAATGCTCACTTCGGTTATGCCGGGGCGCGGTTATCACATAGACTTCTGAAGTAAGTACTCGCCCGCCTCAAGCAGGAGGAGTCGACATGGACAGGACGCCTAAAGATCTCAGCAGGCGCCGCGCTTTGGGACTCTTGGCAGGCGGCGCCGCCGCTCTGGTCTCACCCCGCGGCGCTACAGGGGCCGGAGAAGCTCAGGCGCTTAAGCTCAAAGGTCGGATCAAGCACTCGGTCTGCAGGTGGTGCTACAGGAAACTCAGCCTTGAGGAACTGTGCCGCGCAGCGATAAGCCTCGGCATCAAATCGGTGGAGCTGCTCGGCCCCAGGGACTGGCCGATCCTCAAGAAGTACGGGCTCACCTGCGCCATGCCCAATGGACCGGGAGGAATCAGGAGCGGGTGGAACCGTGTGGAAAACCACGACCGCCTGGTTAAACGTTCGGAGGAGTTGCTGCCTCAGATCGTTCAGCACGGCTTTCCCAACATGATCGTCTTTTCCGGAAACCGCGGGGGGATTTCCGACGGAGAAGGCCTCCGCAATTGCGCAAAGGGGCTCAAAAGGATTATACCGCTCGCTGAAAAGCTCGGAGTCACGGTATGCATGGAGCTTCTAAACAGCAAGCGGAACCACAAGGATTACCAGTGTGACCACACCGCTTGGGGAGTTGAACTTGTGAAGCGCATCGGCTCCGACAGGTTCAAGCTGCTCTACGACATTTATCATATGCAGATCATGGAAGGAGACATCATTGCCACGATTGAAGAAAACATTCAGTACATCGGGCACTTCCACACGGGAGGAGTACCGGGCCGCCACGAGATAAACGAAACCCAAGAGCTCAACTACCGGCGCATCTGTCAAGCCATAGCTGATACGGGTTTTAAGGGCTTTGTGGCGCAGGAGTTCGTTCCGACCCGCAAAGACCCGATCGAATCTTTGGCCGAAGCTATCCGCATCTGCGACGTGTGAATCACCCCGGCGGTGAGGAAGGACCCCAAACGTCTCCGAGAAGGACCGCTGCAGTGAGCGCTTCTGCGGCCGGAGGCCCCCGGTGGCGTTCGCTGCGCTTCGCCTTCGCTTACTTTGCTCTTTTCAGTGTATTCGGGGTCTTCACCCCATACCTCCAAAAGCTTCTCGCCCTGCAGGGCTTTGACGAAAAAAGAATCGGCTTTCTGCTTGCAACGGCTGAGTCCGTGGGAATCGTTGCGCCTTTGCTTTGGGGCTTTCTCTCAGATCGTACCGCGCGCAGCAGAACTCTTCTTGCTTTTTGCGTTTCAGGTACGCTTCTTTCCATCCTGGGCCTGAGCCGGGTGGCTGATTTCGCCGGTGCCGCGGCCCTTGCTTGCGCGCTGGGCTTTTTCTACCGCCCGATCATTCCCCTCACAGACGGCCTTGTATTGCGTCACATACACGACTTCGGGGGAGATTACGGGAAAATGCGGACCGCGGGTTCCGCGGCTTTCATCCTTACGATCGTGGTACTTGAGCAGGTAGGTGTCGCCGGCCCGTCCGCAAAGGCGGTCATAGTAGGCGGCTTTGTCGTAACTTCACTGCTCCACCTGACCACTCTCGGGCTGCTCCCTCCCTCAAAGCCCTCTTCCGGAGCCTGCGACCGCCCCCGCTTCGAGTTTTCACTGCTGTTTTCCGCGCCGTTCGCCGTTCTGATCACATTAGCCTTTCTGAGCCGGGTGGCTATGACCGGCCATTACAGCTTCTTTACGCTTTTTCTGCAGCGTGAGCTCCGGTTCCCGGAAGCAGGTTATTTATGGATTATAGGTCCTGTTTCGGAGATTCCTGTTATCTTCTTCTCAGGGGCATTGATCCGGGCTTTAGGGGCCAAGACGGTCTTTGCTTTGGGAGTCGGTGCCGCCGCCGTGCGTCTTTTCGGATATGCTTTGGCTCCCTCGATTTGGTGGATCGCCGCTCTTCAGGTGCTGCACGCTTTTACTTTCGGGGCCTTTTACACAGCCGCCATTCACTACGTTCACCACCTTGTGCCCCGTCACATGAAACAGAGCGCCATGGCGCTTTTCGGTTCGCTCTCCTTCGGGCTTGCAGCAATCGTGGGAAGTGCATTCGGGGGCATGCTGATACGCTATTCGGGCTACCGGACAATGTTTGCGGTCTACGGAGCCGTAGCGCTTGCAGCACTTATGGGCCTGGTGCTCTTCCTGCCGCGGGAGCCGAGGAGCGACTGAGCGTGCGGGTTCTCTGCGTGGTACAATCTCCGGGACCGGAGTCGGCGGGCGCCCGCCGGCGCATGTTCACTCAAAGGTGCTGACTGTGATTTTTGCAAGCCTGCTCTCCGCTACCGTAACCTTTGCGGCTGTAACCTTTGATGCCGCTACGGTCCTATTGATTCTTCTTGTGGCATTCAGCGTTATATGCCATGAGGTGGCCCACGGCCTTGTGGCGTTGCTTCTCGGCGACCCTACTGCAGCGCGGGCGGGAAGGCTGACCCTGAATCCTATTCCGCACATCGATCCCTTCGGAACCGTAATCCTCCCGCTGATTCTGAAATTAAGCGGAAGCCCTGTGGTTTTTGCGTGGGCCAAGCCTGTTCCGATCAACCCGACCTATTTCAAGCGACCGCGCCGCGATCTCATGTTCGTTGCTGCAGCAGGACCTCTGACCAACGCACTGCTTGCCTGCCTGTTTGCCGCTTTGTTCCACTTACTGCGGGCTGTTGCACCCCCTGCGGTCCTTGAAGCGCTTGTGTGGGGTTCTGTGGTGAACGTCATTCTCATGGCCTTTAATCTGATACCCTTGCCGCCGCTTGACGGAAGCCGCATTGTGGCGGCGTTCCTGCCACGCGAACTGGTGAGGGCTTACCGATCGCTTGAGCCTTACGGTTTGTTTATCGTCGCTCTGCTGCTTCTCACAGGCACATTGAACGCCTTGCTCAGGCCGGTTTTGAAGACGGCATTCCGTCTTTTCGGCTTCCTATAAAAGGATCAGCTTGCCCCGGCCTTCACACGGTGCTTACAATGCCTGAGCCGGCGGTAAAGGGCACGGAAGGTAGAGAGGACCGAAACCGGTGCTTGAGGCATTTATCGTTTTCAAACCGGAAACAGCGGAGGAAGAACGCATACCGGTGGGATCACGGCTTGTGATCGGCCGAACGGCTGATTGCGGCCTGATTCTGGAGGACCCCGCCGCCTCCCGCCACCACCTCGAAATCCGCCGTGAGAACGATGAGTACCGCTTTCGTGACTTGGGAAGTACAAACGGGACCTTGGTAAACGGTGTCAGACGCGAGGAAGGTGTCCTGAAGCCCGGCGACCGCCTTCAAATCGGTCAAACCGAGCTGGTCTTTGAGATCAGGGAAACGGCCGACTCCACTCATGACGAGCTTCTCAACCGGACGGTGCTGGATCTGGACAGGCGTAAAGCTCTGGCTCCCGACGAAAGCAAGGCGGCGGATCTGCTCAAGGCCATGTATGCGGTCAGTAACGAAATCACAACAACGTTCGATCTGTGCGAACTTGTGGACCGTATCCTCGAGACCACAATGCGCGCTGTCGACGGCCAGCGCGGTGCACTTTATTTCGGGGACTCGGAGACAGGGGAATTGAGGCCGTGCCCGGTTTGCAAACAGATCCACGTTATTACCGAAGGACGGCTGGAAAGGTATCGCACCGACGCCTTCCGTATGAGCAGAAGCGTTGCGCGCCGCGTTTTGCTGCAAGGACAAAGCATTCTTTATGAAGATACCGCGGACAAGCGCTCCCTTCCGCTTTCAGAAAGCATTGAGACACTTCGGCTGCGCTCGATCATTTGCGTCCCCCTGCGCGGCAAGTACGGTGTTTTGGGCGTCCTGTATATGGATACCGATCGGCCGGACCGCAGGTACACGCGCGATGATCTTCTGCTGAGCACGGCGGTGGGAGTCTCAGCGGGACTAGCGCTCGAAAACGCGCGTTTCTACCGTGAGATTCTTGAGAAAAAACAAATTGAACAGGAAATAGAATACGCCTGGGCGATTCAGCAAGGATTCCTTCCCGAATCCTGGCCGTCTGAAGCCGAACGGTTCGATGTGTTCGGCTGCACCAAACCGGCCCGCACCGTAGGCGGTGATTTCTATGATTATCTGATCTACGGAGACGGGAGACTGGGATTGCTCATCGGCGACGTAAGCGGGAAAGGAGTTCCCGCAGCGCTCACAATGGCGCAGATCCTTGCTGAATTCAGGCTGGTTGCACGCCTTGACTCTTCACCGGCTCGAATTGTGGACGCTCTTAACCGAAGCCTCTTCCGGCGCAGTAAACGAGGCATGTTTGCAACCCTGCTTGTCCTGATTCTGGATCCTGAAAGCAGGGAGGCCGTGTGGGCGAACGCCGGTCACCTGCCGCCGCTTTATCTGAGCGGAGACGGGCCCAGGCACCTGCCCGAAGCAACCGGTCCTCCTGCAGGAGTTCTTCCGGAAGGGCCCTGGGAAGATCAAAGAGAGAACCTGTCGCCCGGGGACACCGTCCTACTGTATACCGACGGCGTAATGGAAGCCCGGCCCGCCGGTTCAAAGAGCACCGAGGCGAGTTTCGGCAGGGAGAAGCTTGCTGAGCTCGCTGCTGAGCTTGCCGGCCTGCCGGCCAAGCGTATCGTTGAAGGGATCAGCGAGGCGGTTTTCAACTTCTGCGCTCCTGATCTTCCGCATGACGATGTAACCCTGATCGCCGCGCGGATCCGCCCATGAATTCGTACGACATTCACCTGCGGATTGCAGCCAGACCTCGGCTGCTGCGTTGTGTGCGCGAGCTGGTGCGCGCTTACCTGGCCGATTGCGGCTTCGGGGAAGATCAGGCTTGCGCCGTGGTGCTCGCCGTGGACGAAGCCTGTACCAATGCGATCCGCCATTCTTACGGAGGGCCTTGCGATCAGCCTCTTGAACTCCTGCTGCGCTTCGGGGTAGAAGGGCTTGAGGTGGTGGTGGCGGACTGCGGTGCGCCTCTGCCTCCCGAAAGGGCCGTGCCGCCTGAGGCCTCTGCGCCGGATCCGGAGGAACTCCGGCCGGGCGGCTTAGGTTTGAAATTGATACACCAGGTTTTTGACGAGGTTGTTTTCAAGCGGGGGCCGCAAGGCGGAAACAGGATAATCCTCAGGCTCAAGACGCACGCGCCCCGCGAAGAAAAGGGCCGGGAAGACCACGGGTGCTGACCATGGAAATCAGCGTTGAGATAAACGAAAAAGGCGATTCACAGCTCATAAGAGCGGTCGGAGAGATCGACCTTTATACGTCGCCGCGCCTCAGGGCGGCCATTATGAAAGCTGTGCAAAACGGTAAGAAGGAGATTGCCGTAGATCTGAGCGAAGTCAGGTACATGGACAGCTCAGGCGTTGCAACCCTCATCGAGGGCCTGAGGGCGGCCAGAGCCAGAAAAATCAGTTTCGTACTGATCAGGCCGTCCAAGGCGGTGATGAAGGTACTTGAGCTTTCACGACTTGATGCCGTTTTCACTATCCGATAGAGAGCTCGGCCGTAAGAGGATCCTGCGTCGGAAAAGTCGCAATCAGGGTGCGGGCACATGGAAAAAATCTTCGGCTACATCGGGCGCATTGCGCTGAATGCTCTTTACGGTCTATGCCGTGCCGCAGTTCTTATCGTGCAGACGTTCTACTGGACGGCCGTCGCTCCTCTGCGGGGCAAAGGCCTGCGGGTGCGCGCCGCCGTCGAACAGTTCGTCGAATTCGGGGTCCGTTCCCTGCCTATTGTCTGCCTTATTTCGTTTCTCATAGGCGCGATTATAGCCATGCAGTCGGCCTATCAGTTGGAGCGTTTCGGAGCCGGGCGCTATATCGCCGATCTTGTGGCCGTTTCGGGTATGCGCGAGCTGGGCCCTCTAATGGCGGCCATACTTATCGCAGGGAGGAACGGTTCGGCGATCGCGGCTGAAATCGGTACCATGAAGGTCGCCGAAGAGCTCGACGCACTTCAGGTCATAGGGCTAAACCCGATCAAGTTCCTTGTGGTACCGCGCTTCATAGCAATGGCGTTTGCACTGCCCTGCGTTACCGTACTTTCCGTGCTTGTACTTATAGCGGGCGGCTTTTCGCTTTCGGTATTCGCCCTTGGTTCCGATCCCTGGCAATATGTGGAACGCACCACAGAGGCGCTCGTCGCCAAGGACCTTGCAACAGGACTTGTCAAGAGCTTATTCTTTGCTTTTGCAATATGCCTTGTCGGAGTTCACAGGGGACTCCAAGTCGAGGGCGGCGCCGAAGGCGTCGGCAAGCAAACCACTTCCGCGGTCGTCACCTCCATCACCGCAATCATTGTGATCGATCTTATCTTTACGGCCCTGTTTTACTTCATGTGAACGTGAGTCGTCCGGAGTGCGGCGGAAACCGGCCATGAAAAAGAAAACGCCTGAAAAAACTCAGGCACAAGAAGGGACAAAAGGGGACTCGTTGCATGAGCCGGCAGCAGGCGGCGATCAGATCGTACTTGAAGTTCAGGATCTTGTGGCCGGATACGGCGGCCGCACGGTGCTTGACGGCATCAGTTTTTCAGTGAAGCGGGGGGAAATTTTCGTCATTCTGGGTGGAAGCGGAAGCGGGAAAAGCACCCTTTTGCGCTGTCTGGTCGGCCTGCTCAAACCGCAAGCGGGCCGCATTCTCTTCAAGGGGCGGGACATAACGGCCTTGGACGAAGAACAGCTTGTTGAGATGCGCAAACGGATCGGCATGTGCTTCCAGAGCGCAGCTCTTTTCAATTCACTCACAGTTGCGGAAAATGTAGCCTTGCCCCTGCGCGAGCACACGAAGCTGGAGGAATCCACCATTGAAATCATAACCAAGATCAAGCTTGCACTTGTCGGCCTGGAAGGCTTTGAGAATTACCTGCCGTCCGAGTTGAGCGGCGGAATGCGCAAGCGGGCCGGTATAGCGCGCGCCATGGCGATGGATCCCGAGATTATCTTTTATGACGAGCCCTCCGCCGGGTTGGACCCTATCGTTGCAGCGGGCCTGGACGCTTTGATTCGTAAAATGCAAAGTACTTTCAATCTCACAAGTATCGTAGTGACTCACGAGCTTGCGAGCGTGGAAGTCATTGCGGATCGGGTCTGCATGCTCCATAGGGGGAAAATCGTAGCCCTCGGCGCCCCTGAGGAAGTCAGGGCTTCGAAGCACCCCTATGTGCGACGCTTTTTCGAACGTCAGCCGGAGACTTATGAGGGCGATGTTTCTGCTTACTTGCGCTCGCTTACGGAGCTTGACTGATGCCGAGCAAGAAACACGATTTCACAGCAACGGAGATAAAGGCCGGCATGCTGGTTGCAGCCTCGCTGCTTGTACTCGGCCTTTTCATCGCCGCGGTAACGGGACTCAGGCCTCCTGCTCCCGTGAAGCGTTTTTACAGCGATTTCAGAGACACCAAGGGCCTGAATATAGGAGCCGACGTGCGATTCGGCGGCATGAAGGTGGGCCGGGTGGAGAGTATCATACCGAGCCCCGAGGACCGTTCCCTGCTGCGGGTCGGGTACACGGTCGCCGATTGGGTGCCGGTCAACTCCGCAAGCAGAGCCTCGATCGGCTCGATATCTCTTGTCGCCGACATGCACCTCGAACTTACAACGGGCTCTCCGCAAGCGCCTCTTCTTCCGGACGGCTCGGTGGTTCCCGCCGGCAGTACGGGCGGCGGGCCGTTCGGATCCCTTGACGCCCTTGCCGAGGCGGTCCGTGAGGCTCTGAGCGAAAAAGGAATCCTCGGTGACATCAGGAAACTTCTGGGCGTGCAAGAGGCTGCGGGCGGGAAACCCGTCTCCCTTGTTGAAGTACTCCAGCGCACTGATGAAGCAGTAAAAGAAGGCACCGCTCTCATACGCGATGTGCGTTCCAGCGTTGCGGACAACCGGGATACGGTTCGGTCCATACTCCGCAGGACCGCGGAACTTGAGCAAGATGCACATCGCTTCTTGAAAGAGCTTGATTCGACTCTAGGTGAAAACCGAGGTGATCTGAGGGAGGCGGTCAAGCATGCCCGCTTGAGCGCGGAAAAACTCAGCCGCCTTGCCGACCGCTTGGCGGTCCTTGCTGGGGACCTCCAACAGGCGTTTCAAGAAAACAGCCCTGTGTTTGAAGAAACCCTCAGAGAGCTGCACGCTCTTGTGCGGGATCTGAGGCGCTTCGCCCGCACAATAGCGAGAGATCCGCAGGCGTTACTCTTTGGAGCCGCACAGGGAGGAAGACCTTGAGAGGAACCCGATGAGAAAAGCTGCTTTCTTTATGAGCCGGGAAAAGACGGTTTGCGAACTTCTTGGGGCCTACTGGTTCTTCTTGCTTCTTGCAGGCTGCGGTTCGGCGCCTGTTTACCGTTATTGGGCGCTCAGCACGGAAAGTCCCGACTATAAAGCGCCTGTGAATGTCCGCCTTCGCTCTCTGCGCTCGGGTGGGCTTGTAAAAGGCGAAGAGATGATCATCCGATCCGGCCCGACGCGGGTTGAGTTCTACCGGGCCGATCGCTGGATCGTGGACCCCGACGAATTGGTCCGCCAGAAGCTGAAACAAATCTTCGGGGCTCCGAAGCCCGGCCTTCCCGAAGTTCTGCTTGATGCGCAACTTGAAGCTTTCGAGCAGCTTGAGAAGCCCGAAGGGGCTTTCGCACACCTGCGCTTGGAAGCCCGACTTCAATTGCAAGGCCCGTCTTCGGAGCACGAAAACCCTTCCCTGCTTAAGGTCTTCGATATAGTGAAGCCGCTGCCTCAAGCCGATCCTTCGGCGCTTGCAGAGGGGCTTTCAAAAGCTTTGGAAGAAGCTGCTGCAGGCATACTTGAGGCTGCAGCACGCCTTGCCGGGAAAGCTCCCGCAGGCCCGCGCACTCAAACACAGTCTGAGTGAGGTCCTCACACTCCGCGCCCCAGTTGCGCGTTCGCTTTGCTGCGTGCCTCAAGCAGTTGCTCAACGGCCTCCTCCGGCAACGAGCGGACTCTGCGGGCAAGAACCGCCACAGTACATGCAAGCTCAAAAAAACCCGCACGCTTAAGAACGGTATCGAAATCAGGACCGACAGCCACTTGCCCGTGATTCCGCATAATGATCAAATCCGAGTTACCTGCTGCACGCACCACCGCTTCGGCGAGTTCGCCTGAGCCCGGAGGAAAATATTCAACGACCTCAATGCGCCCGCAGTAAAACGGCACCTCGGGCAAAAGTTCAAGAGAGGGCAGCGGATCCTCTTCGCAGGAGATCACCGTTGCGAACGGCGCTTGAAAGTGAAGCACCACCCTGGCTTCGGGCCTCTTGCGCATGATGCCCAAGTGAAAGCGCCATTCCACAGAAGGTACAACCTCAGAAAGAACCTCCCCGTCCGGGAAGCTGCACAAAGCTATATCCCGCACTTCGAGGCGCTCAAGCCAGGAACCGCTTGCACTTACAGCGACAAGAGTGTCGCAGAAACGCCACGAAATGTTCCCGCTCGAGTAACGCAAGAGCCCGTTTCTATGGACCTCACGCGCAAAACTGCAAAAGCGTTCGGCTTCATGCCGGCCGAGCTGCGTCATAGCGCCTCCCTGAACCGCTGCGGTTTATCCCCGGAAAGTGCCTGATACTACGCTAAAGTGCTGCGAATGAAAAGCCCGGCCGGCCGCGGAACTTGCATGCAGCGTGAGGGGAGGTTACTCTTGAAGCAGAGAAGGAAAGCGTATCGATAGACATTGTCGTGTTCGTTCACCCCCCGCGCTTTCCGCGGGGCCGTAGATGGCCACCTCCTAACTTTGTGGGCGAGTCGGGGTGTCCGACCTGGGTAAGGCCCCGGCTCGACCTACTTTTCCGTTGATCCCGCGCGGCGTACAATGATGGCGGATCATCGAAGGGGACCTCAACATGCCGATCGGTTGCCGCCTGAAAAACTCCATGGTAGGCTACACGACATGCGCATTACGTTGGTCGGCACATCGGATGCCCACCCTCACCCCGAGCGCAAACAAACCTGCCTATATATAGAGGCGGGCGGGTTGGGTCATGTTGTTGATTGCGGAGACGGCACAGCCACCCAGCTTTATTTGAACGAGTCGATCGACTGGGGCTCTCTGCGTGCTTTGCTCCTGACACACCTTCACCCCGATCATGCAGCAGGGGCGCCGATCCTTCTTCACCTGCTTTATCTCCGGGCAAAGGAAAATCCCCAGTGGTCGCTTTGCA
>CAZGYL010000013.1:0-16223 GCA_964529985.1 uncultured Planctomycetia bacterium
GTTGCTTGGGCCGGGCGTGCCGTGCATTTCTGCGAGCTTTACGAGCCGGCTGCGGCAGGCCAGGCGGCTCTCATAAAAGGAAGCCGCACAAGGCCTCCTGAGCTTACCCCTTCGTCTCCTTACTTTGAGGGCTTCCACCGCGGGGAGCACATGGGAGGGACGGGATTCGGCTTGAGAGTCGGAGGCAAATCGCTTCTTGTTTTAGCCTGGGCGCCGGGCAGCGCTCCTCCTATTGCACCGGAGTTAGCCGCGATTCCGAGAGTTCTAACGGCCGTTGCTTTGTTTCCGGAAGCCGGGGAAATCCTTTCCGCTTCGAAGATGGTTCAACTTTCCTTTCGTAAAGTGGTTATTCTCGGAGCAGGTTTCGATGATACGACAAGCGTTTACTTCGGTGAGCGGGAGGCACAAAAAGTTTCGACGGTGTCGCGGTCCGTAATCATCGCCGAAGTGCCCCCGGGGGACCCCGGCTGCACTGTGGACGTTGTTTTAAGAAAAGGAGCCTTAGAGGCAAAGCTCACCGCCGCATTCACCTACCCGGCGATTGACCCGCCCGAGCAGATTCCTCTCGTTGCCGCACCGAGTTCCGGGGTCGGGCGCCTTTATTCAAGCGATACCGACGTCTGGATAAACGGGGCTGTCATGACGAACGACGTAAATGGAGATGGCGAGCCTGAAGTCGTTGTTCAACTGCTCGAAAATTCAGCCACCTCTTTTCTGATCGTAAAGGGAGAGGCGGTTCTCTCCGGCCAAATCGATGTGGCTTCTACCACGCCTGCGGAACTTTGCCGTTTTACGATTCCCGTAACGTGGCGGTTCAACAGCGAAATGGCAACCGGGGATGTAGACGGGGATGGAACCCCGGACCTTATCTTGGGTTCCCGGTCGTCCCCTCCACCGCCCACCTGCACACTGGTTTACGGAGGACCGCATTTGAAAGGGCGCCTGACCCTTGATCCTCGAAAGGACTTCCTTGTGATTGAAGGGCCATCGGACCTCCCTCCTGTTCCTCCGATCCGTACTTTCGTTTTGACTCCCGGAGATCTAACGGGCGACGGCATTGTCGATATTTTCTTTCGTTGGCTGTTTGTGGATTCCAGCGGAGTGTCTCATGAGACGGGGGCCGTGGTCTTAGGAGGCCCTGGTTTGGGCGGAGGAGGTTCTCTGATCGCCGAGGACCTGGCTGCTGAAGGAAGAGCTCTTGTAGTTGAGGAACTTTTCCAGGCGGTGCCGATCGGGGATGCGTACGAGGATGGTCTCGCGGACGTGCTGTTGGTCGGATCCGTGCCTTGGGCATTGGGCTACAATCTCGCCTTAACTTCGGTGGACTTCGGCTCCGTGAGAGGAAAAATGGACTTCGGTGAGCTGGTTGCTTCGACGCAGGCAGACCTTGTCTTCATGCCGCGGGGCAGCGGAAGACCGCGCCTTCCCAGGTGGGGGCCCGTCACCTTCGACCGTTCGGGTAACCAGGGAACCCATGTGCTTTTTCCCGGGTTCTCTGAGAGAGCGGGTCTTCTTATGAGCTTCTTTGTAGCCGAGTGGCCTAATATCCCTACCGTTCTTTTGGGGTTTCTGGAACCAGGCTCTGATGTAGGTCTGCTTTTCGACGGACAGTTCATTGCCATGCGTGACTTTACTTACAGCGGCCTGACGACCCCGGGCGATTTTAATGGCGATGGTGCCGACGATTTGCTTTTGCCCGTTGCTCAAGACGAGAAAAATCAATTGCTCCTTGTTGAAGGCGCAAGCCTTATCTCCGGCGACAACAGGACGGTTGAAGAACTCGGGGCTCAAGGCGTCCTTCTTACAGCCGAATCCATGGAGGCGGCAAGCGGCGGGAACTCAAAATGTGACTTGAACGCAGACGGTTACGATGACCTTTTGGTTGCGTTTCGGAGCCACGCCGGCTCGTGGGAAGTTTTTGCCGTTCGAGGCAGGCCCGGACCGATAGCGGAGCTTGAAGTTAGGCCCGAGGTTCAGTTCCGTCGAGGAGATGCGAACAGCGACGGCGAGCTGAACTTGGCTGATGCAGTCTTTACCCTTCAGTACTTGTTCGGCGGCGGGCCGGAACCAACTTGCCTGCGCGCTGCCGATTCGAACGCGGACCAGAGGCTTAACCTGGGGGATGCAATAAGGACCCTATCGTTCCTTTTCGGGGGAGGAGATCCCCTGCCGCCTCCCTTTGAAAGATGCGGCTTTCCGGGCCAAGGAGGCGGCGGAAGTCTTTCGTGCAGGAGCTTTCCTCCATGTGAGCGTTAAATGCTGCGCCGCTCTCAGCGAAGCAGGTGGCGAAGATGAAAGAGAGAAGAATATTGCTTCCTGTTTTTCTCGGCATGTGCGCTTCTATTGGAGCAGGGGAGGCGTGCAAGGCAAAGAGCTTTTCCGGCCCGACCTACTACGGTGTTCAGGAGCCCGGCCTCCTTCCGCCTGCGATGCCGCACATGTTGATTTTCAGCGACTTCGACATGGACGGAAAACCGGACGCAGCCTCGCTGAACAGAGGAAGCCATACCATATCGATCTTGCGGGGAAGGGGCGACGGCACCTTTGAGGAGCCCCGTTTGTACCGCGTGGTTCCTTCCGGAACCAGGGCGGCTTACGAGAGGTTTGCCGCCGGTGACCTTAACGGCGACCTGTTCCCTGACATTGTGGTTGTGGATTGGCTTGGTTCTGCTTTTGCAGTCTTACTAAACGACTCGACCGGTGATTTCAAGGTGGGGCAGTGGTACAAGCTGACCGGCGACCTCCGGCCCACGGCGCCTGTTATAATCGATGTCGATGGGGACGAAGACAAAGACCTCGTGCTTGCGTATGCCTTCGGACAGAGCATTGCCGTCTTCAAGAACGACGGATCGGGAAGCTTCAGCAGCTTTTCGACGGTGACTGTGGGATCAAGACCTTCCGGTATGGCTCCCGCTGATTTCGACGATGACGGGGACGTCGATCTTGCTGTGGCCAACGCCGGCTTTCCGGATATCGGTTCGCCCTCTTCGGTTGTAATCGCCTTTAACGACGGAAAAGGTTCGTTTCAGAACATACTTACGCTTGTAGAGCCGGGCCGGTTTTCCAGCTTCTATGCCGTCTTAGCAGAGGACATGGATCAGGACGGAAAGGTTGACGTTCTTGCCGCACCGTTTCGGTCGGCGGCGTTCGTTTGTTGCTGGGGAGAAGGTGAAGGCCGATTTTCCGAGCCGCATATCTACTTTTTCCCTGGAAGAATGCGCGACAACCTAGTCGCCGCTGATTTCGACGGCAACGGTTATCCCGATATAGCGGCCGGATTCGCGGACATCGGCGGTGGGTCTGAAGAGGGGGCGACGGGTGTGGTATGGAACGAAGGAGGGCGGCATTTCTCTGCAAAACCTTATGCGGTTCTCCGCGTTGAAGATCAGGTCCGCTGGCCTGCGGTTGCGGACCTTGACCTGGACGGAGACATGGACATAGGAGTTGTCCAGGGGAATCTGGGGAAAATGGCCGTTTTTCTCAACTCGTCGTGTCGGAACGCAGCTTTCCTGCGCGGTGATTCGAACGGAGATTGTAGGGTGAACATAGGGGACGTCTTCGCCCTCCTGGGCTACCTCTTGGCGGGTTCGCCCGAGATGCGCTGTCTTGACGCAGGGGATGTCAACGATGACGGACGAATCAATATGGCGGATCCTCTCTACTTGTTGGCCTACCTTTTCAGGGGCGGCGCTCCTCCGCCGGCACCTTTCGATTCTTATGGTCTCGATCCCACTGCCGACAGCCTTGATTGCGCCCTTGGTGGGGATTGTCAGGATCTTTGATCGTGTCGGAAGTTAGGTCCCGCCTGTGTTTTCACCTGGACTTCGTTTCATAAACAACCAAGGAACGCACGATGGGATCCTTACCCTGGGCGGGAGCTGTTTTCCCAAGAGCCTGAAGGAGAAGCTCCTGAAGCCCGAAGGGGAAATGTCTACGAATTGCGCACGTTTCTATGGATTTTTCCGGCGCCTGGAGTTTTAGGGGGTGGAGGGTGTGCGCACAGCGAGTGTGAGGCGCTGTGATTGCGTGAGCAAGCATTCCGCAGCAGGTGTGTTGTGAACTTGGCTTCTACAGAGCTGAAGGTTCCGGCTTTTTGGCTGAGAGAAGCGAGGGCGCTTCGGCTTCTTCGGCAGGCCTGCGGAAAGTCCGCGCTGAGATCGCATAAAGCAGCCCTGTTGCAATGAAGAAGGGCTCTGTAGTTCTTATCGTTGTAAAGCTCGTTGCTGCAAGAGCGTGAACCAAAAGCCCCACCAGGCCCGCCAGATACCCGAACGCAAACCCTCTGAAGATACGGCTTGATGCATTGCGCCCGACATTGAGCGCGGTGCGTGCCGCCCGCCATACTACGACGATAAAGAGGACAAAGCCTGCAAGCCCCAGTTCGTAAATCTGCCTCACATACTCGTTGTCAACCCAAAGAGGCGCTTTACCGAGTCCGTACCCCAAAAGGGGGGCGTCCAGAGCTTGAGGCAGAAACAGGCGCCAGCAATTAACACGTGCCTCCCAGGAGGAGGGCGGGTTGTCTGAAAAGATGCCGAAAATCGTGGCGAATCGGTCGCGTGCTTGGGTAAGCACGAGAAGCCCCAAACCTGCAAACATGATAAACGTTGCGGTGCGGTCCCGTGCCACAAGCGAAAGCACCACCATCGCCACAAAGAAGGCGACATAGGTGGAACGCGAAAACGTGTATACAAAAGGAACCAGCATCAGGGCTGCGGCAATAAGCGATATGCGCCGCATTCTCGCAGAGGAGCAGCCCATACCCAGCAGGATCGTGGTGTGGAAAAGAAGATAGCCGCCCAGGATGTTGGCTGTCTCACCAGGAGGTCCTGACGCACGGACCACCTGGCCGAAGACGTTGTACTGGACGATTGTGTAAAGAGCCACCGCAAGTGCGGCGATCCACAAGAGGTGAATAAAGGCTTTGGCATCCCGCGAGGTCCTGGGCAGGTTCAGGGCCACGAAAAACATGAGGTAATACTCGGTGGCCTTTCCGAGGCGGAAGAGACTTGCCAGAAGAGGGAGGTCCCCGTAAATGAGGTTCTGCAGAGAAGAAACGAGGGATACGAGAATCAGGAGCAGAACGGGGATCTTAAGATCGGTGGATACGAGTCTTTGCCGTTCCGCAAGGGCGCGGACAAGCCATGCGGTGAATACCGCCGGGAAGAGAAAGTCCTCCAGGCGGATATTCGGGACTCCGTAAAAGGTGAACTCGGGGGAAAGAGCTATCGTGAAAATAAGCAGCGCGAAACCGATTCTGACCTCAAGAAAAGTGAGAAGCCATGCCACGGCCCCGGCGAGGATCAAAGGTTCGCTGCTCAGGGAGAGGCCGAAGAAGCTCTTCCCGATCAGCAGCCCGAAGGTGCAGAGACTGAGCAGGGCGGCAAGAGCGTAGAGCGGCTGCCGCCTCATCTCCCTGTCTGTGCGAAGTTCCCATGTCCCTTCCATGGCCTCAAAGGCAGTATCGACATTGCGGCTCAGTCGACTTGACTCTCTGGAGCCGAGGACCGGCGGCTTCAATGCGGCGGGAAGCTCAAGGCGTGGAGCCGGGAGGCCGATAATATAGCAAGAGCGACTCCGAAACCCGTGCCTGCGCGCTCGGCGCGGGTGTGGCGGGGGTTTTTCTCGTAAAAGGAGATCGTCTGCATTGGAAAGCTTCTTCGGCACTCAACGCCTTCTTGTAATTGCGCCTCATGCTGACGATGAGGTGATCGGAAGCGGCGGGCTTATGGCCCGGGTCCGTGCCGAAGGAGGAGAGGTTTACGTCCTCGTGCTCACTGTCGGCGACCTGAAGCACTATGACGGCGGCTCGGGGATGACCGAAGCGGCGAGACGGCTCGGGGAGCTTGAAGCCGCCATGCGCTGCCTGGACGTGAACGACTACGAAGTCGTCTATGAGGACAACCACAAGCACTTGAGGCTTGACGAGATGCCTCGACGGGACCTTGTGGATATCCTGGAGCGGACGGCCCGCCTGAGCTTGGATCGGCTCAAGCCCACCATAGTTTCCATTCCCGCGCCTTCATACAACCAGGATCACGAGGCGGTATTCAATGCAGCCCTCACTGCCTGCAGGCCCCATCTTCCGAGTCTTAAGCCTTTCCAGCGGTTGGTGCTTGTCGCCGATGCTCCCCAGCTCTGTTGGGGGAGCTACCATTTCAAGCCGAATTTTTACGTTGACATATCCGTCTATCTGGACAAGAAGCTTGAAGCTTTCAAGTGCCACCTCTCCCAGCAGCGCCCTGATCCCCACAACGGGGGGGTGGAGAGCCTGAGGCTGCTGGCGCTTCACCGTGGCCGGGAGGTATCCGTGCACGCTGCGGAAGCCTTTGAATGTTATCGTTTCGTAGTGTGAGGGGGCCTACCGCAGCACACCCGCGGCGGGTATCCTTCAAGGGTGAAGGAAGTGGGGACGCTTCTGAGCCCGGCGCAGGGCGCTGTGGGGAGGTACGGTGCTTGAAAGCCCGGGAAGCATGGCTTCAAAAAAACGCGGCCGCGTGCTTGCCGTTGATCACGGGACGAAGAGGATAGGAACGGCTCTCTCAGACTCCTCTTGGACTTTTGCGTTCCCCGACCGGGTTTTCGGCTCGGAAAAGGAGCTGATCGAGTATGTGAAGAGCCTGCGGCAGGATCTTGCGGTCGTTGTTGTGGGGCTGCCCCTGAACATGGACGGGACCACAGGCCCCAGGGCACGGGAAGTGCTTGCTTTTTGCGAGCGCCTGGCCGGGGAGGCACAGGTTGAGGTGGTAACGTGGGATGAACGGCTTACCACGGTGGAGGCCGAAGAACTACTTCGTGAAGTACACCGCGAGAAGCGCCGCACGGTCATGGACGCCGTGGCGGCTCAGAGGATCCTATCGGCGTACCTTGCCGCCGAACGCGCGAAGGAGGACGGCGGGGCCCAGGGGTGAGCATTCCTTGCACACAGCCGATAAGGCCTGTAGAATCATGTGTTTTACGCCGCGCCGGACTCGGCGGGTGCCTATGGTTCGGCGCGCCGGGAGAGGACCGTCCATAGGAGTCTATTGTTTCAGCGGATATCGTCTCAGGAGAGATTCGGGCAAGGAACAAAGGCATGCCGTACTCGCCGACAAGTAAGCGCGAACTTATCGAGAAGTACAAGCGTGGGCCCAACGACACGGGCTCAGCAGAGGTGCAGATCGCGCTCCTTACAGAGCGGATCAAGCAGATAACGGCCCACTTGCAGAAATTTCGGAAGGACTATCAGGCCCGGCGCGGCCTGTTGATGTTGGTCGGCCAGCGCGCGCGGCTTTTGCGCTACCTCAGACGAAAGGATCCAGAACGATATCGGGCGTTGATAGCCTCCCTCGGATTGCGCAAGTAAGGGCGTCTCACAGCGGGAGGATAGCGCGCGCAGGCGGTCCGCCGGTACCTGGAACAGGCGGCCGGAGCCGACAGCGCCCGGGGAGTTACACCTCCCTTCTCAGAGCGCCGGACGGAGAACGAAAGAGGGTATAAAACGAGTTGCCATGAGTATGGTCCATCGAGTCGAACGTGAAATAGCCGGACGGACGCTTTCGATCGAAACGGGCAGAGTCGCACGCCAGGCGAGCGGAGCGGCTGTTGTACGCTACGCCGATACGGTCGTTTTCTGTGCTGCGGTGGGAGGGGAGATTCCCGCTGATGTGGATTTCTTTCCCCTCACCATGGACTATCGCGAGAAGAACTACGCTGCAGGGAAGATCCCCGGCGGGTTCTACAAGCGGGAAGGAAGGCCCACCACCAAGGAGATTCTCACCATGCGGCTGATGGATCGGCCGATCCGGCCGCTTTTCCCAGAGGGCTACCGCAAGGAGGTGGCCGTATTTTCGATAGTCCTTTCAGCCGACAAAGAGAACGATCCTGATATCCTCGCTGTAATCGGCGCTTCGGCGGCTCTTTCTCTTTCGCACATTCCGTTTCAGGGCCCCATCGGCGCCTGCCGGATCGGCATGAGCCCGGAAGGCGAGTTCATAATCAATCCAACCTACCAGCAGGTGACGGAAGGACTTCTGGATCTGGTTGTAGCAGGAACGAACGAAGCCGTAACCACAGTTGAGTGCGGTGCCCGGGAAGTTCCCGAAGACT
This sequence comes from uncultured Planctomycetia bacterium, assembly GCA_964529985.1. GTDB lineage: Bacteria > Planctomycetota > UBA8108 > UBA8890 > UBA8898 > CAZGYL01. Next base: position 8,089 of record CAZGYL010000013.1, read on the forward strand.
TGGTTCTTGAAGGGATAAAACGCGGCCATGAGATCGTAAAGACGATCACCGACATGATAGCCGAGCTCCAGGAGAGCTGCGGCAAGGAAAAAGAGCAGGTTGAGCCCCCGCCGTTTGACGCCGAGCTCTACGAGCACATGAAGTCTGCATACGGCGAGGAGATCCGCAGAGCGATCCAGACACCGGGCAAGGCGAACCGCAAAAAGGCGGAAGAAGAGCTCACAGAGCGCATTGTAGCCCACTACTGCCCGGAAGATGCGGTCGAGCTCAAATACGATCCTTTTATGGTTCGCAAGATTGTCGACAAACTGCGCCGGGAGGAGGAGAGGGCGCTGATTGCAAGCGGCCGGCGCGCGGACGGAAGAGCCTTTGATGAGATCCGCCCTATATCGTGCGAGGTGGGAATCCTGCCGCGTACCCACGGGTCAAGCCTTTTTACACGCGGGGAAACCCAGGCCCTTGTCGTTGTGACGCTCGGGACCGAGCTTGACGAGCAGGTGGTGGACGGCTTGCAGGAGGAATATACAGAGAAGTTCTTGGTTCATTACGATTTCCCCGCTTTTTCGGTGGGTGAGACCTGGCCGAATCGGGGCCCGCGCCGGCGCGAGATCGGGCACGGAAACTTGGCGCGCAGGGCGCTTTGGCCTGTCGCACCGAACGAAGACGAATTTCCTTACACAATCCGCGTGAACTCGGATATCCTCGAATCAAACGGCTCTTCGTCCATGGCGACCGTGTGCGGGGGCAGCTTGGCTCTTATGGATGCCGGAATCCCCATCCGCCGGCCTGTCTCCGGCATTGCCATGGGCATGGTCAAAGAAGGCGATCAGGTTTACATACTTTCTGATATTCAGGGCAGCGAAGACCACAACGGCGATCTGGATTTCAAAGTCGCGGGCACAGACCGCGGCATTACCGCCCTGCAGTTGGACTGTAAGGTAAAGGGAATTGACTACGATATACTTTCCCGAGCACTGCGCCAGGCCCGGGAAGGAAGGCTTTTTATTCTTGAGCGCATGTGCGAAGTGCTGCCGCGGCCGAGGGATCACCACTCGCCTTACGCTCCGCGTAACGTCCAGTTCATGATAAATCCGGATAAGATCGGCATTGTGATAGGCCCGTCTGGCAAGACGGTGAAGAAGATCCAGGATCAGACAGGGTGCACTGTGGCCATAGATGACGACGGCCGGGTTTCAATCTGGGGCCCCGGGGAAGAAGCCACGCAAAGGTGCCGCGAGATGATAGAGGCCCTTGTAGAGGAAGCCGAAGTGGGGAAAGTCTACGAGGGCAAGGTGGTTGCAGTTAAGGAATTCGGGTGCTTCGTTGAGATCCTGCCGGGCCAGGACGGCTTTCTCCATATAAGCGAGCTTACGGACGGCTATGTTGAGCGGGCCTCCGATGTGGTCTCTGTGGGCGATCGTATTAAAGTAAAATGCATTGAAATCGGGCCCGACGGCCGGGTCAAGCTTTCCAAGCGCGCTGTGGAGCGGGAGGAGGGGCAGACGACCGCTGCTTCAACGCGCCACGGGAGCCGTTCGCGCCGAGGGGGCGGTGGAGGGAAGCGCCGCCGCAGGCCCGGGAGCAGAGGAAAGCGGCACTGAGGGAAAAGGGCCGGCGGAACCACTGTATGTTTTTTGTACACTCCCGCCTGTGTTAAGTTCAGACAGTCTGAAGCCCCAAGAGGCTTCTTCCCCCCGAATTCCTGCCCGATACGCTCCAAAAGCGGTATCCTGAGAACAAAGCTTTCGAGCAATCATTGGGAACGGTTGTTGCACAGAGCTCACTGTACCTCTTTTTCAGACCGTAAGAAGGACGCAGGAAATGGCGCTCAAAGCAGGGATCTTACCGCACAGCTCAGTGCCGGGGGCCGGCAGAAGGGGTATGGCCCTCTTTATCTCGCTTGTTGTGGTGATGATCCTCTACGTCCTTGTTTACCAGCTCTGGCACAGCGCAGCCCTCGAGATCCGGATCGCCCGGAACCAAGGGGGGTACCTGAAAGGCTCTCTTGCGCTCCAGAGCGCCGTCGCCTACTCAATCGCCCTTATTCAAGAAGATCTGGAAAAGGACGTCGAAGACAGCCAGGGTTCCGTGGGAGCGGGTCCGGGGATTTCCCAGCTGAGCGCATCAAGGCCCGGCGGGGACCCTTCCGCGGTCGCTTCCACGAAAAAGGGCGTGGAGAAGGTCGGGCAGCCTTCCGCAGCTGCGAAAATCGGGCGGCGGGGCCTTTACGACTACATCAACGAAAGCATCTTTCAGCCGCGCAGGCAGCAGGTAAACGATATTTCCGTGAAAATAGAGATCGTCGATGGGGAAAGCCGGATCAACTTGAACAAGCTCTACGGCTATGTGTCGCTCTGGCAGAAAGAAGAGCCCACGTTAAGCGAGCTTGACGCTCAACGCAAAGGCGAGAAGAAAAAAGGATCCTCGGGATCCAAAGGTAAAGAAACGGGCTCCAAGAAAGACTCGAGTGCCGAGGACGAGCTTGCCTCGATTTTGGGCAGGGGAATGACGGCTGGGCTTCCTGAAGCTCAAGAGGAAGAGGAATGGGAAGAGCCCGATCCGGAGCAAAGGGAAGCGGCGCGCAGGCTGCTTGCCGATCTTATCATTCATATGGTCGAGTCGAATATCGAGAACGGCTTTGTTTACGCAAGGCAGTATGACGCCGATCTGCTGGGCGAGCAAATAGAGCAATACGTTTTCGAACGAAAAAGCGGATCCGCCCAAAACTACATCTTCTCCACTTCAGAGCTCCTTCAGATCGAGGGCATCACACCTGAACTTTACAACGGGCCTCTGCCGCCCGAGTTGATCGAACAACAGGAGGCCCCCGGGCCCGGGCAGGAAGGATACCGCCGCGATGAGTTCGGAGACATTGTCTACGATTTCGGGCTCGGAGAGCTGCCCGGCTTGGAGGAACTGAACCTCCAGGCAGACGAGGAATCGCTTGACCAGCTTCGAGATTTGGGAACTCAGTTCGGTCTGGGCGACCTCAGGGAGCTTATCGCCCGCGGGACGGGAAGCCCCTACGGCTGGGGCCGTACCGGAGGATACCTTCCCGGTATGGCTTCCCTTGCAGAGGCCCCTTATCCGGACAATGAAGAGGGAACCGGAATTATAAGGCCGCCGAAGCCTCTTGGACTGAAGCACCTGCTTTGCACCTTCTCAAACGGCAAGATCAACCTGAATACCGCCCCCATGGAGGTGATCATGGCTCTCTTCCAAGGCGGAGGAAACCCCGCAGCCTGGGACAATGAGGCAAAGCTGGAGGTCGCCCGGGCCATTGTGGAGTACAGAGATCAGTATACTGAGGATTACCTCAAAGAGCTTGAAGAACAAGAGCAACAGGGCTTTCTGGGAGATAGTGGGTTGGAGGAGCAGTTGCCTCCCGAGGCCATGGGGCTTGCGGGAACCGGGGATTTGAGAACGAATTACTTCACTTCGCTTGCAGATCTTCAGAAAATAGGTGATGGGGAGCTTCTGAAGACCGATAAGGTGGATTCAGGGAGGGGCGAGAGGTCCCTCGGCTGGCTGGTAAGGAAGGATCTGGGACCGGTTACGGTTTTCAACAGCGAATACTTTGAAGTGAGAATCGTTGCAAAACAGAGGAGCTTCCGGCAGGAAGCGACGTTTGTGGTGCACAGGGACACGAAAAAGAAAATCGTTTCTGTGGTTTACTTCCGGGAACGTGGGGAGTGACCATGCCGTTCAAAATACACCCGAACCAACTCAGATACGCACTCGTTGCGGTGAACCTGATCCTGACCTTGGCTGTAAGTTGGTACGGCCTTTGGGCCTTCGGTTTCAATAAGGCTCTATGGGCCGTAGGGCTTATGGCCGAGGCCGGCGGGCTTCACGTGAAAGGCTTCACCCCTGTTGAGGACAAGCTCCCTGAGTACCGCATTCCGGACAGGACCCCGAAAGGGACAGCGTCGATTCCGGCGGCCACGATAGCAGAGCTGTACGAAATCCCTCCGCCGCCCAAAGTAGTGGAGATCGCCGGCAATGACGAACCCGAAGAGCCCAGTGAAGTCATTGACGACAACGGGCCTTTGAAGGGCAAATGGGAGCTCCTCTCAGTTATCCAAATGGGCCTTAAGGCTGCGATCATAGGGGAAGTGACGGCCACTTCCCGCACTTCACGTTACGGGGTGAGCAGCTCGCGCAGCAGGTTCAGCAGCTCGTATCGCAGCAGGATCTCAAGCAGCTACCGTTCCACTACAAGCCGTTTCATAAGTTCCCGGGCAAGAGGCCGGAAAACAGCGACCCTTTTCCTGTATCCGCCCGAGGATCCCCGCGGTTGGACTAAGGTGGGTGAGAGTGTCGTAAAGCTGATTTCAATAGAAGAAGAACCCGGCAAACCCCTTTCGATCGTCTACATGGTTCAGGGTGAGAACAAAAAGTATCGCCTGAGCCGGGAGGAAGAGGAGGAATCCTCAGACCCGTTCGCCATTGAACCGCCGCCTGAAAAGGAAAAGCCTAAAAGCCCGTTTTCAAAGTCCCCGACGGGGAAATCCTCCACCGGCTCCAAGGCTCCCGGTTGGGATCCGGGCAGGATCAAGCTGAGCGGAGGATCGACGGCGGGAAAAAGTACGACTTCAAGCTCGCGAAGCGGAAGCACGATTACGCCGCGCACGAACGTGCGGCCTGTTAAGAAACCCACGGAAGCGGATAAGAGGCAGCTTTTGGACGCCCTCAAAAAGATAGAAAGCAAGATGTCGGAGAAACAACGGAAACAGATTATCGATGCCATACGCGGAAAGACTAAGAAATGACTTCGTTAATTGAAGTGTCAACGGGCAGGAGAGATACGTAACTGTGAGAACGGCAGTTGGAGTTGCACTTAGAAACGGCTCTGTCACCGTCGCGGTTCTCAAAGCCCGCAAGACGGTAAGGATCGATACCCTTTTGACCGGAAAGGCGGGAGAAGGGCCCGAGGGGCCGTCTCTTTCTGAAGTGCTCAGGGACATTTGGCGCCGGGGGGAGCTTGCCGGAGAGAGTGTGGTCGCCGCTCTCGATGCGAAAGACTGCATCCTCAGGCGGATCATTGTCCCTTTCACCAATGAAGAGAAAATTCGGCGCGTAATCCGTTTTGAAGCTGAGAACTACCTGCATGCATGCGCCATCGAAGATGTAGTGGTCGATTTCCTTAAGGTCGATCGAGTCGGGGATAAGAGCGGGCTTCTGCTTGTCGCGGCACGCAAGGAAACCGTAGCCGACAGGCTCAAGCTCCTTGCAGAAGCGGATATCGATCCTGAGATCCTCGACCTTGACTGCATTGCGCTTTTCAATGCATACAGCTTGACGCCTCAATGGTGCGACAAGGGGCAGGTGGTTCTGCTTGATGTCGGTCCTGAGGCCGTGCGCTTGGTTTTGGTCTCAGACGGTGCCCTGAAAAAAGTCCGCGCATTCCGCGTGCAGGCGACGGCGCGGAAGCTCTTGGGCGGGGACCGTCTTTTGGCTGCTCCGCCTCAGGAAGAGCTTCAGCACGAGGAGGCGGCGGCAGAAGATCCCGAGCTTGATTCTCTCCAGCAGAGGTTCGCTGAGCTTGACCGCGACAGCCTCGAGGATTCCGAGCCTATAGCACTTCTTGACGAAGAAGAACTTGAGCTCCTTAAGCAAGCCCCGCCTGAGGAAGCCGACTGGCGCCCCCTTTTCGAGCGGATCATGGCCGAGGCGCAGCGCACCTTTGCAACCGATCTGCTGGGCGCCGGGCTGAAAGCCGTCTACATGACCGGACCGGGTGCTCTCGCACCGGCAGCGGTTCCTTTCTTTGAGGAAGCTTTTGAAGCGCCGGTGGAACTGCTCGATTTCTCAAGCCTCTTTGAGGATGAGCCGCCTCCTCCGGCTGAAATCCACGGCGGTGATACGGCGGTCGCCGTCGGACTTGCGCTCAGAGGGGTTGAAGCTGCGCCCGCCGGTCTTGACTTCAGGCGTGATGAGTTCAGGTATGAGAAGAGGTTCGCCAGACTCCGGATACCGCTCCTTTTCACAGGCTTATTGCTCTTTGCCGCTTTGTTTCTCAACTGCGTGTACCTGAAGCTCGAGCAGACCCGCCACACCCTTGAGTACCATAACGTGCGGGCCGCCCAAGAACTTCTCTACAAGGCGACTTTCGAAGAGGACCCGCCGAAGAACGTCAATCTTGTCTCTCTGGTGCGCAAGAAATGGCAGTCTCTGAAAAGCCTTGTAGGCGAAGGCGGGGCGGGCATGTCTCATTTCGTCCCTATAGTCAAGTTGCTTGATGACGTGGGCAGAGCGGTGAAAAAGTCCGGTGTGCCGAACCTCGTGTGGCGCAAGATTTACCTCATTACGGAGATAAGCAGGCCGGCAAGCGCCATCGCCGGAAAGATTCCGCAGATAAAGGCCGGATCCATTACGCTTCTTTGGGATCCCGATCCCACCACCGCAGACAAGATACGCAAGGCGATAGATGAAAATTCCCAATACGTGACGGTAACCACGTACAATATGGATACGGATCGCAAAACAGGAAAGACTTTGGGCCGCCTGGATCTTAAGTTCAAAGATTCGTTCGTTGAAAAGGTTCTCAAAGGGCGCTCCGGAGGAACGGCGGGCGGCCGGGTCGTCTCAGGCAGGTTCTCAGGTGGAAGCGGAGGATATTATGCTGCGCGGTAAAGGCGATGATATTCTCCAGGCGCTCATCCTGACCTTTTTCCTGGTCAGTGGTTTTCTTGTGATTCTGAATCTTATTCTCGCCGGCCAGAGGAACGCGGCTTTCCGCCGGGCTCAGGCTGCGGTCGACGAATACAACTGGCTCGTTAAGAACCTTAAAGAGGAAAAACTCCGCAATGCACTTGCAATGCGCAAGGAGCTCGAGCAAAGGCGCTCAAGCAGGGATATCCATACCGAGATAAACCAGCGTATAAAGCAGGAGAATCTCGGTGTCGCACCGAGCAACCGCTACCGGCCCAGCAGAGATCGATCGGGCAACTACTTGATTCACCCCTACCACCTCGAGTCAGGCCGCGGGAAGAACCGGGTTCTTCACCCGCTTAACGTCTGGATCGGCTTTCTGGGAAGAGTGGAAGCTGCACGTCCTGATATCCACGTGCACGATCTTACTCTTGAGACCGATCAGAACGAAATCCCGGAGGGCGAAAACAAGCGCCTGTGGGCCTGCACGGCGAAGCTCGTTCTCTGGGAGCCCGTCGCAAAGAAGAGGTGATGATTAAGAGGCCTCGACTGTAAGGCGCAGCCCTTCGAGTACAAGATCCGGCACAATGACGTGCGGTCTCCGCAAAGAAGGAGCAAGAAATTCAGCGCCTCCTCCTGTAAGGAGAACCGGCAGGCCTTGCCGGCCTTCCTCCATTCTTTCGGCAAGAAGTCTCACGGCACCTGCAATTCCCCACCCGATCCCGCAGGCGATGGCCTCTTCAGTATCCCGGCCGTAAGGGACAGGCGGAGGGGGGCCGTCGATCCGCACAAGCGGTAGCTTTGCGGTCCCATGGTGAAGCGCTTCGGCCCAAAGGTGCGGACCGGGTAGGATCGCGCCTCCAAGAAAGGTGGGCCCGTGATCAACGAGGTTCACCGTGACGGCCGTTCCTGCATCAACAACGATTGAGGGGCCGTGCCTGGTGTAGGCTGCAAGGCAGCCGAGAAGCCGATCCACACCGACTCCTTCCGGTTTGCGTGTGGCGTTGCGAATGGGAACCGGTATCTCCTCTCCGATAACCTGCGCGCACCCACCTGACTTTTGAAGCAGCTTATCAAGCGCCGCCGGATTCACGGAGGCTACGTAGAGGGGAAGCTCACGCAAAAGCCGCTCCAGCTCGGGTGGGATCTCCTGCGAAACGCCGCAGGAACCCTTCTGCCCGCAGGTATCGCTGCGGGCTCGGAATACGGCCCACTTGAGAGTGGAGTTTCCCGCCATACAGGCAAGGTAACGATCACCGCTTTGAAGCATGAAACCATTTTACCGCCCTGGGTTGGGGTTCCGCCATTTTACGGCGAGACTCAGGGCGCGGAGGCCTTTTCGCGCAGAGGCCCGGCAGGTCAACAGGAAAACGCCGGGCACCTCTCGGTGCGGAATGCTTGCTCGGAGGAAAGACCCGAGAAGACCGACTCCTCACATCCGCGCGAGCACTAAAAGGTGTTTGTCCGCCTTTGCAGCGATC
>CAZGYL010000013.1:16323-20158 GCA_964529985.1 uncultured Planctomycetia bacterium
CGCCTTTGCAGCGATCGACGGGATAGCCCTTCTCGGGTCTTCCCTCCTCACGCATTCCTTTAGAAGTCGAAGCTGAAATCGGCAATCGTGTTGCCTTTTTGAATACCTTTTAGATCCAGCTTGAGCTCTTCAGGGTAGTCAGAGGCTGCAAGCGCATCGTCAAGCGTAATCAGATCGTTTTGGTAAAGCTCCTTCAACGATTGGTTGAAAGTCTTGCAGCCGAAGTAACCCGCCTCGCGGATCGCCCCGTAAAGCTCCCTTGTTTTCCCCGCTGCAAGGAGGTCCTGAACCGAAGGGCACTGGATCATAAGCTCAACCGCAGGAACGCGGCCGCCGCCCTTCTTGCGGGGCAAGAGCCTTTGGGAGATCACCCCTACAAGTATGAGAGAAAGCTGCAGGCGAATGAGGTTGTGCTGGTGCGGAGGGAAATAGTTTATTATCCGTTCCACCGTTTGAACGGCGTTTACCGAGTGCAGCGTGCTCAGAACCAGGTGCCCTGTTTCAGCAGCCGAAAGGGCCGCCTCCATGGTTTCCCTGTCGCGCATTTCGCCTATGAGCAACACGTCTGGGCTCTGCCTCACCGAGTACTTCAACGCGGTGAGAAAGTCTGGCGTGTCCGTTCCGACTTCGCGCTGGTCAATGATCGACTTGCGGTCTTTGAAGATGAACTCAATGGGATCTTCAATGGTAATAATGTGCCGGTTGAAATGCTGGTTGATGTATTCGATCATTGCGGCCAAGGTGGTCGACTTACCGCTGCCGGTGTTCCCGGTCACAAGGACGAGGCCGCGGCGCAGGCTTGCAAGCCTGGTGAGTTCCTTTTCCGGCAGGTTCAGTTCAGCGAAGTTGGGGATCCGGGACTCAACGTGCCGGAATACAAAACCGAGCTGGCCTCTCTGGTGGAAGATGTTCACACGGAAGCGGCCGATCCCCGGAAGCTCGTATGCCACATCCACGTCCGTATCGCGGGGCAGGCTTTGTTTCTTGGAGTCCTCAATAGTCTCGAAGATTTCCAGAGCGTCTTGACTTGTAAGCTCATCTGTGTCCAGAAATTGGATTTCACCGTCGATCCTCAGGGACGGCGGATCTCCGACCTTAAGGAAAAGGTCGGAAGCCTTCTCTATGACCATCTTGCGCAGCATTTCATGAAACTGCATGGGTGCCCTCACCTCCGGAAGGTTCTTGCCTCTTGTACCCCGCTTGACCGCGTTTCCCCGGGCGGCCCTCATGTTGCCTTTACGGAAAACCGTGGAAGTATATCTTCCCCCTCCGGGCAGGGCCACCGGGCCGCGGTTGGTCTGAGGCGCTGGAAGCCGGGGGCGCGTTATTCTACAATGAGCGCCTGGATTTCGGGTCCTTCTCCTGGAAGCGCCTTATTTTGCAAGGAGGAGCTATGGCTGTCGTCGGTATCGCCGGATACGGTTTTATGGGAAAGTTCCACCACGCCGCTTACCGTGCTGTTGCGCCTGACGCTCTTAAGGCCGTGTACGACGTGAATCCGCAGGCCTTTTCAACCGGTACGACGGGCAATATCGGAACCGCGGAGGTGGATCTGAGCGGCGTTCAGACATTTACCGATTACGACGATTTTCTCAAATCTGTCGAGGTGGTGGACATATGCGCTCCCACACCTTTTCACCGGGAAATGGCGATCAAGGCCTTGGAAGCCGGCAAGCACGTCCTTCTTGAAAAGCCGATGGCCCTCACACTTGAGGACTGCCGCGCCATCCTCACTGCTGCACGCAGCGCCGGCACTACATTCATGGTGGCGCACTGTGTTCGGTTTTGGCCCGGCTGCGATACGTTGATCGAGGCGGCCAAAGACGGAAGGTGGGGAAAGCTTCTCGGTGTTGTATTCACCCGGGTCAGCGGCTGCGCGTTTTGGAGCCCTTGGTTTGCCGACGAATCCAAAAGCGGCGGAGCGGTGGTGGACCTCCTGATCCATGATTTTGATCTTTGCCGCGTTTTGGGAGGTATGCCGCGTTCCGTGACCGCGACAGGAACCGTCGACGGCCTCGGCCCCGGCTCAGGCGTAAACGCCGCCACCGTCTTGCTTGAGCCCGAGAAACCGGACGGCCCGTCGCTTGCTGTTACAGGCGGTTGGTTTCCGAGTGAGAACTACCCCTTTGCAATGCGCTTCACAGCGCAGTTTGAAGCCGGTGTGCTTCAATTCGCAAGTGATAAGCCCGAGGTCGTCATGTGGTACCCGCGCAAGGGCGAAGGCCAGAAGATCGAAGTGCCACAAACAGACGGCTACCAGGAAGAAATCAAGTATTTCCTTTCGATTTTAGGCGGAAAGCCGGACCGCTGTTTGCCCGAAGAGTCACGCGATGCAGTAGCCGTCGCGCTTGCAGCGCGGGAAGCCGTGCGCGCGGGAAAACCCGTGACACCTCAAACCGAGTAGTCCCGGCGGTCTTATTGCGGCGGGCGTTTCAGGGAGCGCGCCTGCTCCTCTGCATGGTAGGAGCTGCGCACAAGGGGGCCCGCGTAAACCGTCGGGATTCCAAGCTCAAGCCCGCGCCGCTCCCAAGCTCGGAATTCTTCAGGCGTAACAAAGCGCTCAACAGGGTAATGCTCGGCTGAAGGAGAAAGGTACTGGCCTATTGTAACGATATCGCAACCGGCTTGCGCAAGATCGCGGAGGGTTTCCTCGATATCGGCTGCCAGCTCGCCCAGTCCCAGCATAAAGCCCGATTTGACCGCAGCGCCGTACTTGCGTTTCCTTTCGGCGGCGAAGCCGAGCACTCCGAGCGACCGTTCATAGCGGCCGCCGGATCGTATGCGAGCGAAAAGTTTTCTTACTGTTTCGACGTTATGCCCGAAGACATCGGGACCTGCAGCGAGAACCTGCTCGATCGCTTTCAGCTCGCCTCTGAAATCCGGCGTGAGAACTTCGATTCGGCACCCAGGCGCAAGCGTTCGGATCGCCTGCACGGTAGCTGCGAAATGGCAGGCGCCGCCGTCAGGCAGATCGTCGCGGTCAACGCTTGTCACAACAACGTATGCAAGACCCAGCGCGCGCACGGCCTCAGCCACACGCCGGGGTTCGGTGGGGTCAAGCGGCTTGGGTTTTCCACTTTTGATCGCACAGAATCGGCATGAACGGGTACAGATATCGCCCATTATGAGAAAAGTCGCCGTCCCCGCACCGTAGCACTCGTGAATGTTCGGGCAATGGGCCTCTTCGCACACAGTGTGCAAGCGGTGCGAGCGGAGGATCGAAGAAACCCGCTCGAAGCAAGGGCGGCTTCCCACTCGGACCCGAAGCCAAGGAGGCCTGCGCCGCTGCCGCTCGCTGGAATCTTGGGGCTTTTGACCGGCCGGGTTCGACATTTCGTTTGGCTCCATGAGCAAAGAAATTCCGTATCTGAGTGCGAACTTACTGCACAAACGGCGTTTCGCCTAAGCACAGTTTCCGGAAAGCCGGCCGCCCCACACGGTTTCGACCTGCTCCCCGAAACCTTCCTTGAATGTCTGCGCAAGAAGTGAGGCCACTTCTTCAAGGGAAGGCATTCGGCCGGCGGGAAGAAATTCTTCCATACTGGTCGTCGCCTCCCCATGCAGGCCGCAGGGCACAATGAGATCGAAAGCACTGAGGTCTGTTGCAACGTTCAGGGCCAATCCATGACAGGTGACCCACCTTCGGATCCTGACCCCGATTGCTGCGATCTTCCCGCGCTCTGTCCATACACCGGTTTTCCCGGGCGACCTGAAGGCTTTGATTCCCCACCGGCTCAGCGTGTCGATCGCCACTTGCTCGAGGAACCGCACGTATCTGCGTACGTCCCTGCGCGGCGGTTGGAGCTTGACTATGGGATACATTACAACCTGGCCG
>CAZGYL010000014.1:0-19474 GCA_964529985.1 uncultured Planctomycetia bacterium
CCGCCGGCTTGGAGGACCTTTTCGGGCCGACTCTCTTGCGCCGTGATGGAACGAAAGTGCCTGTTTCCAACCTCTCAAAGGCCGAAGTGATCGGAGTGTACTTCAGTGCCCACTGGTGCCCGCCGTGCCGTTTTTTCACTCCGAAGTTGGTTCAAACCTACAAGGAGCTTAAGAAAAAGGGAAAAGCGTTCGAAATCGTCTTTGTCAGCGCCGACCGCTCGGAAGAAGAAATGAAGCGCTACATGGAGGAGGTGGGGATGCCGTGGCTTGCTGTTCCCTTTTCCTCGCCTAAGGTTAAAGAACTTGCCAGACGCTACCGAGTGGCGGGCATTCCCCGTCTGGTTATCCTTGATAAGAAGCTGCGGGTGATCGCACAGAATGCACGTCCGGCGGTTCAATTTGAGGGAGCCGCCGCCTTTGACAAATGGCTGCGGGCGGACGCAGCTTCCGGCGATCCGCAATAAAGTCGACACTGAATCGCAGACTAAAGAGTCTCCGGAAGCTCGTAGCCCTTGCGGCGCGGGCGTTCCAGATAAGTGCACGCTTCAGGGTCGTCGGGAAAGGTTTCCCGTACCGGATCCCACTGCAAAGGGCGGCCGATCCTGCGTGCGATGTTTGCGAGGTGGCATACAGTGATCGACCGGTGGCCGATTTCGACGTCCGCAACAGGACGCTTGCGGGACTTCACGCAAAGTATCCAGTTGCGCAGGTGGTAGTTCGCGGGCCAATCAGGCCGTCGCCATTTTTGGGCCAACGAGGGATCCGGTGCATCGCGCACGAGCTCAGGTGGTGTGACCCGGTACTCGTTTCGATTGATCCAAACGGTTCCTTTCTCTCCGTGGAAGACCGCTCCGCCGAGCGGTCCTTTCCGGAGCTCAAATTTAACAAGAACCCCGTTCGCGTATTTCATCGATACCTTTCCGTTCGGCCCCGGAGTTACAGGCCACACTTTCACTGGACCGCTTTCGTCCATGCCCAAGGCCCATTGAACCTGGTCGACTCCGTGAGCGCCCCAGTTGGTCATCTCGCCGCCGGAATAGGAGCGCCACGCCATCCATGCGAATTGCAAGCGGCTGCTGTAAGGCCTGAGCTCCGTTCGATTGCACCACATATCCCAATCAAGCCCCGAAGGGAGAGGCTCCTCCGGCAGCCCGGTGTAAACCCCGGGACCCGGGTAGTTGCAGCACTGCACGGTGTGTACCCGGCCGATCCCTCCTTCTCGAATAAACCGGCAGGCGAATTCGTTAAGCTCCATTGACCGCTGTTGGGTGCCTGTTTGGAAAACCCTCCTGTACCTGCGGACCGCCCGTACAAGCACCCTGCCTTCGTAGATCGTCAGAGTCAGGGGTTTTTCAGCATAAATATCTTTACCGGCTTGGCAGGCGTGAATGCAGCACAAGACCCGCGCGTGATCGGTGGTGGGCACGACGACCGCTTCGATGTCTTTGCGATCGAGCAACTTGCGGTAGTCTTGGTACACATCCCACTTTGCGTTGTAACGCTTGCGGGCCTGCTCGCACCTCGGCAGGTAACAATCGCACAAAGCGACGATCCTTGCATCCGAAGGCAACTGCTTCATAAGCTGCTGCCCGCGGCCGCCGCACCCGATAAAGCCTACGGTCACTTGATCGCTGGGCCCTGCAAAGCCCCTGCCGCCGAGGACACTGCGTTCAACAGCAAGCGGCGCTGCAAAGAGCGCTGCGGTTCCACGCTTCAAGAATGCACGGCGCGTTGTTTTTCCGGTGATCATGACAATTTCACTCCTGCGGTTTTCTCCTCTAAGCTTCGCGCTCACGCCACTTGAGCTGCGATCGAATGTTTTCATGGAGGCGGTACTTCTTGACGTGATCCTGAATGCGTTCCCCCCGAACCTCTATGGCGCCCAAGTCCCCCACCCCGAGACCGTTCCGGGCCGCAAACATAAGGTATCCCACATATGAAAAATCAACGCCCATAAGTTCCAGGGCGACTCTCTCGGCCGCAACCCAGTCACAACTTGCAACAGCCACTCGGTGTTCGACAGGATCGCCCGAGGTCGGCCCGTTGCCCTGCATCCCCCGGAAGCCGTCGATGACGGCGAGGTGCGGCGGCGCAAAGCGCGCAAGCCGGAAGAGGTTGTAATGGATGCCGGCATTGCCGCGGCCGCCGTGCACCAGAGGCTTATCAGTGGTCAGGCCGCGCCGCGGGCCCCAGGTGAAGCCTTTTTGCTTGAGGGCGCCGCCTACGGCAATGTTTTTGAGAGCCAAAGTGACGACCGCCCGATCGTGTGTTTTCATTACGGCTGCTGAAACCACGTACGTATCGGGAGCACAAAGAAGGGCGGAAAAGCGTACGGCGTGCGGCCTGAACCTGTGGTCGATTACGAAAACCTTTTCTGCGGGGGTGTCGTCGAGGTCAAGAAACTTAACCGGGTATTGTTTCTTCAGGCGATAGTAGCCGTAGTTGCGGTAGCCTTCGGCTGCCGGAGCACCGGCAGGGGATTCCGCGATAATAAGATCCCGGTTCTTTGCAAGCGGTGCGAAGAACTGGAGGATGCCCTCGACACAATCCACATGGGTGGCTGCAAGTTGGCGCCTGGTGGTTACGAAGTTGGGCTTTATGACTATTCGTGCAGCGCGTGACAGGCCCCGGCGGATGTCTTCTTCCACGAGTTTCAAAGCCCGGTATATGTTTTCAGCCCGATTTCCGCCGGCGGTCAATGCAACGGGAGTCTTGGTTTTTCCGGCGGCCTCTACAGGAGCCCTGAGGGCGAAGGCTCCCAGACCGCCTGCTGTCGAAGCGATAAGAAAATCACGCCGGCTCGTCAATCTCTCTCGCATGCTGCACCTCCCGGCCTGCTGAAAAAACGCGCGCTCTCTTCCCTTTCTGTAGCAGAAGCGGGTTCTGCACGCAAGGGGCGGGTTATAGACAGAAAGCCCCGGGGGTTCTATAACGGGATCGTAGTACGGCGTTTCGGGCGATACCTGCAGGTACCGCAGGGAGGGTGAACCATGCACGAAGCCATACTTTACGAGCGACTGGAAGACGGTTCGGTCAGGTGCTCCCTGTGCAGCTTCAGGTGCCGGATCCCCGACGGCGGGTGGGGCAACTGTAGGGTGAGGTATAACCGCGGCGGTGTCCTCAGCTCTGTGGTCTACGGCCGTCTGATCGCCCGCCACATGGATCCGATCGAGAAGAAACCTCTTTATCACTTTCTGCCGGGCACACTGAGCTATTCGATCGCCACGCCGGGTTGCAATTTCAGGTGCTCATTCTGCCAGAATTGGCAGATTTCGCAGCCCGATCCCGATACTGCTTTTGAAAGAATATCGTACGTGAAGCCCGAGGAGGTGGTCAGGCGGGCCGTGGCCGGCGGCGCTCACAGCATTTCCTACACATACACCGAGCCCACTATCTTCATGGAATACGCTCTTGATTGCGCTCGTCTGGCTAAAGACGAAGGACTGAGAAACGTATTTGTGACAAACGGGTTTCAGACCCCTGAGGCGATCGAAAAGATGCGCGGCCTGATCGATGCGGCGAACGTTGATTTGAAAGCGTTCTCAGATGAGTTTTATCGCACGCGTTGCAAAGCCCGGCTGGAGCCTGTCTTGGAAGCCATCCGGTGCATGGTCCAGGCGGGAATGCACATTGAAGTTACGACACTTGTGATTCCGGGACTGAACGACTCGCCGGAACAGCTCAGGGGCATCGCCGAGTTCCTGGCGGGCCTTTCAACCGATCTGCCCTGGCACATTTCCCGCTTTCACCCGGACTACAAGGAGACTCACCTGTCTCCCACTCCGATCAGTACCTTGAAACAGGCGGCTGCTTTCGGAAAGGAGGCCGGGCTGAAGTATATTTATTTGGGCAACGTGCTCATCGAAGAAGGCCGAGACACCTGTTGTCCTTCCTGCGGCAAAGTCCTTATTGAAAGACGAGGTTTCGGCTGGACGGTTGTCAATATAAAAGAGCCTAAATGCCCATCTTGCGGTGCGGATATACCCGTTGTGCTTGCCTCCTGAGCGGCGCGGTCTCGGGCTTCGGGAGGCGGGTGTGGGTTGCGATCGAGCGGCTTTCTTGAGACAGTGGAGGTTATGATGACAGGAAAACGGATTTGGGCTGCTGTTTGTGTTTGCGTTCTGGTCCAGGCCGGCCTTTTTGCAGCCGATCCTGTACCGTCCTATCTCCGGCGTCGCGTCGAATGGTCGCTCAAGCAGGCGGGTCCCAATGCCGCAGAACTTGAGCGTTTCCTCAAAGAGGTAAAGCCGAATCTGAAGAAGGCCGCCTTTTTTCTTGTGGCGTATATGCCGGAGCGTGATCTCAAGTCGCTTCGGGCGGATTTCCTTTCGGAAAACCTCCGACTTGCGTACAAGGCGTGGAGAAAAGCTCCCTGGGCCGACGACGTTCCCGAGGAAATTTTCCTTGAATATGTTTTGCCTTATTTCAGCTTTTCTGAGAAAAGGACGCGGTGGCGGAAGCGGTTCTACAGGGAATTCCACAGGGAGGCTTTTGCTGCAGGGGAGATCGAAAAAGCCGTTTTGTTCCTGAACCGTTTCGTGCAGAAGAACGTGCCGTATGATAAAGCATACAAGCGCCCGCACATAATGGACCCTCTCCAGAGCATTCGAGAGGGCTCGGCACGCTGTACCAGCCAATCCATCCTTCTTGTGGCCTTGTGTCGGAGTTGCGGTATTCCCGCTCGTTGTGCGGCGACTCCGTTCTGGCGCACCAGGAAAGGAGAAGAGGGCAACCATACCTGGGTGGAGGTATGGGACGGCGTTAGGTGGCGTTTCACCGGAGCGGGGGAGCCGGACGCATTCGATAAGACCTGGTTTGTGGAGGAAGCAAAAACCGCGGGGGTCATTTACGCGATATCGTTCTCTCCGAAACCTCACCGGTACTGGGGAAGCTACGCGCAGGTCGTAACTCCGCGGTACAAGCTCCTTCGCGAGGTAACGTTTACCCTTCCGCGGCCGGGCCCGAAGAAGACTCTTGCAATCCGGCGCATAACAGGCGAGATATGCGCGGTTGCAAAGCCTCGTTCGGGGGTTGTAAGAACCTTTTTGACCGGGGGGCGTACCTACTGGTTTCACACTTCAGGGAAGGCTTTCTGCTTGGAAGCCCCCGCGGACCCCGGGCGCAAAGCGCAGGTGCGCTCTTCACCGCTTCTTTTCATTGTGAAATCGGAGAACTTAAAGCGATCACCCGCCGGAAAAGCGTTCCTCCGGGAATGCCGCAGGTGGGGGAATCTGCTTGACATCGGACGGGGTGGTGAAGGCCTTGCCTTCTGCCGGAAGTTGCGGGAGAAGATCGCCGGGACCGTAAAGAAGCTTGAGCTGGAGGACGCTCACATTGTTCTTGCAGGCGGCGAGGGGGAAGTGCCTGGGTGGCCCGTCAAAGCGGGAGACCTTTCTTTTGCGGCCGATGCTCTCTACGGGGACCTTGACGCAGATGGTATTCCGGAATTCCCGGTTACCCGGCTTCTGGGCGGTCCGGCCGCGCGCCTGCGCCAGTTGCAGCTGCGGCTTGTCGAACCTGAAGGTGCGGTGATCTTCTGCTCCGAAGATACGAGGATCCACTGGGAGAGCCAGCTCTACGCCGCAGCTTTCCTGCGGTTGGGCCTGCGCACAAAGCGTATAGATGTCGGGGGGCGGGAAGCTGTTAGCCGCGCTTCCTGCGTGCTTCATTTGGGGCATGGCGACAGCAAGTCTTTGAGCAACCGCTGGCACAAGCCTTTTGTAACCGCAAAGGACATACCGCCTTTGCCCTATGAGCCTGTTTTCTTTATCGGGGGCTGCAGTGTCGGAGTTCCGAACTCACCTTTGGTGCACGGCTTGCTTGAGGCAGGCGCCGGCTTCGTTATGGCAAGCTCTGCAACCGTGCCGGGAATGATTCCTGACCGGGATGCGAACAGAATGCATACCGGGGTGGCGTCTCTGCTTGCCGCCAGGGCGCACCTTTCGCTGAGCCGCATTTTGTGCCTTGCGCGCCGCAAGTACATTGAAAGCAAGAAAGGGCTGGCTGCGGCCATACGAGCAGGTGCTGAAAAGGGAAGTTTTGATCCCAAGCGCAAGGAGCAGATTCTGATTGCACTGGAATATCGTGCATTCGGCGCACCGCTTTTGCGCTTCCGGGCGGAGAAGCGGGCCCTGCCTGTACCGAAGTCCCTTTACCGCGTGGCTGCAGTGGTTCCGCAAGGCGTGAAACTGGGCGCGGAGGTGTGCACACTGAGCTTCGCTCGTCGGGGGCGAGGGGGCCTTGCGGTGGTTGAACTTCATTGGGAATGCCCGGCGGACCTCAAAGGCAGGCTTGAAGTCCGGGTTAACGGAAAGAGGGTCTGGGAAATCCCCGCGGTAGGCGAGATACCTTACTTTCGCCTTAAGGACCATTGCGTCGGCGGTCACAGGGAAGGGAACCTGTACAAAGGGCTTGCTCTTCTTCCTCTCTTCGGCGCCAGAGAGCCGGGCGGATCCTATAAGGTAACGGTCAGCGGGCCTGCAGGAGTTGAGCTTCTTGCGGGAAGCAGGATTGTGGTCTGGCCGAAGGAATCCCCGCTCTTTTGGGAAGAGTTAAAGCCTGCAAGGGCCGAGCGGGGCCAAGCGGTTCGCTGAGACAGGGGGCGGTCGGCTTCGGCAGCGCGGCCCCGGCCGGGTGGAAAAGGCTTCCCCGCGGGCAATCCGCACGTGCGCTTCAGGAGCCGGCTCCTCAGCCTGTATACTTAAGTAAGCAGGGCTGTAGCTGCAGCTCGCGACCTACAAAGCGGCCTGAGAAGCAAAAGATGGGACGAAAGACCCTCAGCGCGTTGTTCATTTGCCTGCTTGTTGCAGGTGGGGGGATATTGCAGGCCGAGCCGGCGGGCCAACCTCCTGTAAGTTTTCTTCTCCCTACGAACTACAACATAGATACGTTTCTGACTCCGGAAGTGGATCGTGATTCTCTTCTTCAGCAGGATCTGAAGGACGGCCTCGCTTTGCCTTTTCGTTTCGGCTATCCGTTTGATGTTGCACTTTCCCTCGCGAACTCAGGTACGTGGGAGGATCTCCCTGACGGTGGGCGCCTTTGGCGGCTGCGCATAGTGTGTCCCGGAGCGTTTTCTGTAAATCTGCTCTTTGATTCGTTTTACATTCCACCTGGCGGGCGCTTGTGGATCTATGATGATGAAGGCTTTTCCCTCCTGGGTCCCTTTACTGAAGAAAACAACAAGCCCAGCGGCAAGTTTGCTACTGGCTTAACACGCGGGCAGGCATGCACCCTGGAGTATTACGAGCCGGGTGGAAGGAAAGGCCAAGGCCGGATTCGGATAAGCAGAATCGTCTACGGATACCGCGACGTTTTTTCAGGGCCCGAGAAGGAAACGCTGTGGAAGGCTTTCGGTGATGCGGGTTTCTGCGAGGTGAATGTTGCTTGCGAGGAAGGTCGGGGCTGGCGCGCGCAGGCAAGAGCCGTCGGAATGGTTTTGGTAAGCGGGGGGACCGCCCTTTGTACCGGGGTGCTTCTCAACAACGTGCGCGAAGATTGGACACCTTATTTCCTTACGGCAAATCACTGCCTGGACCACGGAGGTGTAGAGTTCTGGGTCGTAGCCTTTAATTACGAGAGCCCGAGCTGCGAGAGCAAGCGTGTTTCAATGGAGCAGACGATTTCAGGAGCTTCCGTTACGGCCGCCGACCCGGTAAGCGATTTCGCTTTGCTCAAGCTGAGCCGGCGTCCGCCTGTTTCTTACGGCGTGTACTATGCAGGCTGGTCGGCGCTCGATACGGCCCCCTTGCGCTCCGTTTGCATTCACCACCCGCGCGGAGACGTAAAGAAGATCTCCATTGACAACGACCCTGCAGTCTCAGCCGTATATCCCTGGAATCCCTGGGAGGTGGAGTCTCATTGGAAAGTCGAGCACTGGGATACGGGCAGCACTGAGCCCGGATCCTCGGGTGCACCGCTGTTTGATCAGAACCACAGGGTCGTCGGCCAACTTACAGGCGGCACGGCTTCCTGCACAGTCGACGGAGCGGACTACTTCGGGAAATTGGCGCTGGCCTGGGAAGGACAAGGGTCGCCTGAGACACGGTTGAAGGATTGGCTCGATCCGGACGGAACCGGAACGCGGGTTTTGGACGGCGCGTTCGCTCCGAACGAACCCCCTGTCGTGACCATAGTCTATCCGCCGGCAGAAGCTGTGGTCACCGGTGTTGTGTCTGTGGAAGCCCAGGCGCAGGATGACGTCGGAATCAGCAGAGTCGACTTTTACGTCAACGACGAATTGGTGCAGTCTTCGACGTTCCAGCCTTACCGCTACAGGTGGGATGTGCACGCTGTGCCGGATGGAGTTTACAGGCTTGAGGTTGTGGCTCTGGACGTGACCGGCTTGAGCGCGCAAGCCTCTATAACGGTCTACAGGCGCAGGGCACCGGTCGCCACGGGGGATTCGAACTGCGACGGAGAGCTTAACGTCGGGGATGCGATCTGCATTTTGGGCTATCTCTTCGGTCCTGCTTCAGATCCATGCAAAGATCCGTGTTGCCTTGCAAATTTCGATACGAACGACGATGACAAAGTCGACCTCGGCGATGCTATCGGGCTTTTGAGTTATCTTTTCAGCGGCGTGCCGCTTCAAGGACCGGACGGGAGCCCTGTGGGGACGGCCTCCTGCCGGCGCTACGAGGAGTCGGACGTTTTGCTCCCCTGCCGCAATCCGTGCGAATAGTCTCCAGTTCCGCCGTTTTTCGGCGGCCTCGTAGAAAATCTATCGGTATGCGATACTATTGGAACACTCCGAGCGTTGCCGTTGATACCAAGTCCTTTACCGGAGGAAGAAAAGTCTTATGGAAGTGCAGGTCCACTACGCAGCGCAGCTTAAGGCGGCGGCGGGAGAAGCCGTACAGAAGATTTCCGTTCCGCCGGGAGCTACCGTCAGAGATCTGCTTGAGCTCCTGGCCGAAAAGCACGGGCCGTCCATGCGCGCTTTGCTCTTCGACGACGAGGGAGCGCTGCGCAGGTCGATCCTTGTTTTTCTCGGTGAGGAACAACTGGGGCGCGATCTTGACCGCGAGCTTAAGGAAGGCGCTGAGGTTACGATTCTTTCGCCGGTTGCAGGCGGCTGAGTGCTGGAGCTTGAAGCCGCATGACCGAATTCAAGAGCAAGAAGCTTACTCCAGAGGAAGAAGCTGTATACGAGTGGCAGATCTGGGTTGAGGGCTTCGGCCGCAAAGGCCAGGAGAAGCTTAAAGGCGCAAGCGTTATGGTCTCGCGCTGCGGGGGCGTCGGAGGCGTCGTGGCCTACGAACTTGCAGCCGCAGGTGTGGGGAAGCTTGTGCTTGCACACGCCGGGAATGTGAAACCAAGCGATTTGAACCGCCAATTACTTATGACCTACGACTGGCTGGGGAAGGCCCGTATCGAATCCATAGTCCGCCGCCTTAAGGAACTCAACCCCCGGTTGGAAATAAAGGCGGTAGGCCGAAACGTGAGTGAAGAAAACGTCGAGGAGCTGGTCGGAGAGGCGGACGTTGTTGTGGACTGCGCTCCGCTTTTCAGCGAGCGCTTCTGCATGAACCGCGAAGCGGTTCGCCAGGGTAAACCCATTATTGAGTGTGCGATGTACGGTTTGGACGCTCAGATAACAACGATACTTCCGGGCCGAACGCCCTGCCTGCGTTGTCTCTACCCGGAGGACCCGCCAGCGTGGCGGCGGCAGTTTCCGGTCTTCGGAGCGGTTTCAGGCACTGTAGCGTGTCTGGCCGCAATGGAGGCGATAAAGGTGATCTCAGGCCTGGGTAAACCTTTGTACGGGAAACTCCTGGCCTGTGATCTGAGTGATATGACGTTTAGGACCCTCCAAATTCAGCGCAATCCGGATTGCGAGGTCTGTGGGCGGTGACTCTGACCCCGGAGCAGTTCGAACGTTACCAGAGGCAGTGCATCCTGCGGGAGTTGGGGGCCGAAGGGCAGGAGCGGCTCCTTGCAGCGAAGGTGCTCATCGTGGGGGTCGGCGGCCTGGGTTGTCCGCAGGCGCTTTACCTCGCTGCTGCGGGAGTGGGAAAGCTCGGGCTTGTGGATTTCGATAAGGTGGATCCCTCGAACGTACACAGGCAGATCCTTTTCGGCCCGCGGGATATAGGAAGCCTGAAAGTGGAAGCGGCCCGGGAGAAGCTCAAGCGGATCAATCCCGACTGCACTATCGAGACGTATCCGGTCCGACTCAACTCCCGGAACGTGCTTGAAATCCTGAGGGACTATGACCTTGTGCTTGACGGTACCGACAATTTCGCAGCCCGCTACTTGATAAACGATGCCGCTGTGCTCTCCGGCAAACCGAACGTTTATGGAAGCATATTTCAGTTTGAAGCTCAGATATCCGTTTTCGGTGTGAAAGGCGGTCCCTGCTACCGCTGCCTTTTCCGCGAGCCGCCCCAGCCCGGCGAGGTGCCCAGTTGTGCTGAAGCAGGCGTAATAGGGGTTCTGCCGGGCGTGGTGGGAGTCCTGCAGGCCGCCGAGGCCATAAAACTTATCTGCGGGATCGGTGAACCGCTCGTAGGAAGGTTGTTGCTTTTCAACGCGCTCGGCATGACCTGGCGCGAGCTGCGGATAGCGCGCGATCCGGACTGTCCTGTTTGCGGGGAGATGCCCACCATAAAGGAGCCGGTGGATTACGAGCAGCACTGTGGTCCTACCGCAGCGGGCGAGGAAGTGCCGGCGGTGACGGCTTGGGAGCTTGCAAAGTGGTTGCAAGAGAAACCGGGGGAAATTGTGCTTGTCGATGTCCGCACCGAAGCGGAAAGAAAGCTGAGCCGAATCGAGGGGTCACTTTTCATCCCGCTTGATCAACTGGCGGCCAGGTTCAAGGATCTTGAACCTTACCGGAACAAGACGCTCGTTTTCTACTGCCGGCATGGAGAGCGAAGCGCCAGAGCTGTTCGGCTGCTCAGGCGGTGGGGCTTACAAGCTGACATGCGCAACCTGCAAGGAGGCATGATCGCCTGGTCGATCGCTTCAAGCGGCGGGCATACAGGTGCCGAATGCGACAAAGCGTGAATCACCGGTCTGGTTTCGTCCCGCCGGCCGGAGGTCCGGATTCCGCCTTTCGGGCGGGCGGGTTTTGACCCGAAGAAGCCGGCTGCTTCTGCACGTGCCCCGGAAAAAGAACATCCGCACCCCGACGATAAGCACGAAAACCGCAAAGACCCGGCGCAAAGTGGGGCCCGGGAGGCGTCCTGCTATTTTCGAGCCCATGAGGGCCCCGCAAACAGCTCCTACTGCTACAAGCAAAACAACGCGCCAGTCCATTTGTATGTGAGGATTTATCCAGTAGCGCAGGGCGCCCATGAGCGCCATGGGTACCATGACCGCAAGCGCGGTGCCCTGAGCGGATTTCTGCGGGAACGCAAGCAGGAATACAAGGGCGGGGACAACGATAATGCCTGAGCCCACACCGAGGGCTCCGCTCAACAAACCCGCTGCAAGCCCCAGCAGAACGAGCGCTCACCATGCTGGAGCAATTTGAACGGGCATAGTTCATACCTCCCTGGAAAGTTTCTCTGATACTACGATAGAGAAAATCATAGAGACAATCGGAAAGCAGAGGGCCTGAGAGATGTGATCCATGGGTGCAAAAGATGGAACCCTGTGAAAAATCATATAAATCGCTCTTGATTTTTGTTTCGTGCTGTGCAAAATACTTCTTAGGGTGTAGGGTGTGACGCTCCGGCTGGCGGCGTTCCGGATCCACGCACCGGGAAGAGCAAGCGGAGTGCCGGTCCACGCGCTTTGATCGAATGAGCGGCGCCCGGGCTCCGGAAGGAAAGGAGTGAAGAGAAAAATGGGAAAAGTGTGGCTTAAGTACGTCATTGTGATAGGGGTGCCTTCTTTTCTGGGTGGTGCGATTGTTGCTGTTCTGCTCCTTGCGCTGAACGGCCGCCTGAACCGGCCCGCAGAGGAGCGCGGTGAGGGCGCTCCGCCCGGGAAGGTCGCTGAGAGGGGGCCGAATGAAGCCCCGCGGGTCTTGGGTATTGATCTTTCCTTTAACCCGGGAGAGCGGGTTTTCCGCATCAGAACCCGCTTCAGCCACCCCATGGACCGTCTCTTTGTGCCCACCGAGCCTCCTTTGAGATTCGATGTGCCCGTTGAGGGGACTTTTCGCTGGGAGGACGAGTGGACCCTTGTTTTCGTTGCAGAATCATTGCCCCCGCGCCCGCGGCTGATCGCAACGGTAAGCAGCCAGTTGCACGACAAGCTGGGAAGGCCGCTTGCAGGCAGCCTTCGATTCACCGTGACGGGTGCTGCTTTGAGGGTCGAAGAGGTAAGACAAGACGGTGTGGCCGAGGACGGGCATGCGATAATTTTGCTTAAGTTCAACGACGAAGTGCAACCCGAATCGCTCAGGCGCTTCCTGCAGATCTCGGCCGGGGATCGAGAGCTCAGGGTTACACCGCTTGGCCGGTCGCCGCGCAAATCCGTGCGCGTGGTCTTGCGCAGGCCATTTACGGGGCCGGTGAACTTGCTCCTTGAAGCCGGGCTGCCGGCGCAGCACCTGCGTTACCTGCCCAAGTCTTTCGCCCGCAAGCTGGAGATCCGCAGCCACCTGGTTGTGCTGCGGGTTAAGCCGGAATGGGAAGAAGGCATTGCGCGTATTCGAGTGAGGTTCAATGGAAGTGTACCTCTCAAGGCGCTTCAGCAGTACCTGGAAGTGAGTCCCCCGGTCGGATTCGCACTGGGCAGAGACTCCGGCGATCCCGTCTTGGGCGGGAACTTCAAGCCCGGGAGAGCTTACATGCTGACTTTCCGCAAAGGCCTGCGCGGAGGCGGCCTTGTACTTCCTGAGAATACGACTTATCGGATCCTTTTCCCTGATGTCTCCCCCTCGTTTCGCTTTGTAGGCGAGGGGTTCTACCTGCCGCGGACCGCTCGTCCCGTCATCAAGCTTTCCAGCGTGAACGTGCGCAAGTGCAAGCTCACGCTGGAGCGCCTCTACCCGCAGAACGTTGTTGAGTTCGCGCGTGACGGCGGTCTTCGATACATCCCGGCTTTTACAGCGCAGGAGTTTCCTCCGAAGGAGCTTCATATTCGAGGCGAACCCAATCAATGGGTGACAACTGAGATCGACCTGGAAGCACTGTTGGGCAAAAAGCCGACAGGCACGTTTTGTGTGACCGCGCGTCAGCCTGATGACAGGTGGTGGCGCTACACGCAAGTACTGCTTCAGATAACGGATTTGGGTATCACCTGCAAGCGATCCCAGCGGAACCTTCTTGTATGGGTCGCCTCACTGAGCACGGCGGAGCCTGTTGAAGGCTGCGAGGTCAGAGTGCTGAGCCGCACGAACCGCGTTCTTGCGAAAGGGCTTACAGACCCGAAGGGAACCGTGATCTTCCGCGGGCCTTTCTCTGTGAAAAAAGCCGAAGAGCCTTTTGTGGTGGCTGCGCGCAAGGGCGATGACGAGGCGTTTGTCGTGCTTTCGAAAATGACGTCGGTCCGGCCCGAACTCGAACTCGGGAAGAGGGCCTACCCGGCGGGACCATATGAGGCCTTCGTATGGACGGAGCGAGGTGTATACAGGCCCGGTGAGACGATAAACGTCTACACAGTGGTTCGCGACCGGTACATGACCGCGCCTGAGGCGTTTCCCCTTCGTTTCGAGGTCCTCAGGCCCGATGGCAAGGTGTGGAAGGTCTTTACCGGCGAACCCACGCCGGAATCAACATGCCACCTGCGGTTTTCGTTGCCCCGCTTCGCCCAGACCGGAGCGTATACAATCCGCGTTTTGGGCGGAGGCGAATATGTGCTCGGCGAGCGGAAAGTGCTGCTTGAGGAGGTGCGTCCGGATAGGATCCGCTTGCGGCTGTCGTTGAAAGAAAAGCAGCTTAAAGGCGGCCAGATGGCATACCTGCGGGTATCTGCAATGCATTTCTTCGGCAAACCCGCAGCAGGCAACACGGCGCAGGCCCGCCTTGAATTGGTCCCTGTCTCTTTTGCCGCGAAAGGATTTGAGAAGTACGATTTCGCGTCTTCTTCTTCCGAATGTAATCGGAACCGGCTGAGCTTTCTTCTGGGCAGCGAGAAGTTGGACAAGAACGGGGAAGCCGTCTTTGAGGTGGAGCTCCTCCGCAGTCCGCTGCCCCCGGAGCGGTACATGGCGGTATTCACCTGTAGTGTAACCGAGCAGGGCGGGCGCGCGGTGACGGCAAGATTGGCTCGGCCTCTTGATCTCTACAGGGCCTACCTGGGCGTTGCCTGCGAAACGGTGAAGCCCTCAGTGGGCAGGGAAGCGAGATTCTCTATCGTAGCTCTGAAACCGGACGGTTCCCCTGCCGCCATAAGCGCGGTTGTCGCCCGGCTTGTGCGTCTCTTTTACTACACCTCCTACGAGCAGCAGGGCGGCAAGTGGCGGTGGCTTTCGCGATCGGAAGAGCATGAGGTTACATGCGAAAGCATTCCCCTTACAGACGGCCGGGGCACCTTCAGCTTCGTACCCAGGGAGCCGGGGAAGTATGTACTGAGGATTCAAGCGGGCGGTACCCGCCACAGGACAAGCTACAGGTTCAGGGTTGACGGCCCTTCATGGCCGCTTCGATCCTTTGCGGATCCTGCAGAGGTTGCAGTTTCTGTGGACAAGCGCTCTTACGCACCCGGCGGCGAGGCTGTAATTACGATAGTCAGCCCTTTTGCAGGCACTATGCTCCTTACTGTGGAAGGGGATGCGATCCATGAGGCTTTCACACGCCGGATCAAAGCCGGTTCCAACGACATAAAGATTCGGGTGCGCGACACTTATTGGCCCAACGTCTATGTGTCGTGCACGGTTGTAAGACCTTACCTGTCGACTGAGGCGGGGCGCGCAGACCTCGGGCGGGAGGTAAAAGGGCCGGCGGGTGATCTGCCACCTGGGAAAGCTAGGGTTATGCCCGCCGGTATTCCTCTCAGTGAAAGCGGGTCGCCTGTGCCTGCGATTTCAAAGTCTGCTCCTCCTAAGGTCGCAAGCAAGCCCGCTGAAGTCACGCAAGCTGAAGAGCTCCTGCGTTTCAAGCCGTACGTAGCTTGCGGCACAGCTTTGCTGAGAATAGATCCCGCTTCCCGGGAGGTGAAGGTCACGCTTGAGACTCCGAAGGAAGTTAAGCCGGGCGACACACTTACCGTGGCCGTCAAAACGCAGGCGCCCGACGGATCTCCGCTGCAGGCGGAATTTGTTCTTGCAGCTGTTGACGAAGGACTCTTGTCGCTTACTGCGGAGAGGGCTCCGGATCCACTTGGATTCTTTGCAGCTGTCCGCCGGCCTACGTGCCGCACGGCCGAAGCTTACTCGTTCCTGATCCCTCCCAAATGGTTGGTCCCCGGGGGTGGGGCCGGATCTCTCGCCTCTGCATTGGCCAGGCGGCTTAACCCTGTACAGTACGAGACACCGAGGCCGATCGCATTCTTCTTTCCGCCTGCGCGTACGGGTGCGGACGGACAGGCAACTGTTGAGCTTGAAGTGCCGGATTTTGCAGGAAGTCTCAGAGTGGTGGCGATCGCGGTTACGCGGCGCATGGTGGGAGCAGCCAGAAGCGACGTCACGGTCAAACCTGCTGTGACCATCAGAGAAAACTTTCCGAGATTTCTTGCACCGGGCGACTCTGCAGTAACTCCGCTTGTGTTCTTCAACAACGAGGATAAAGAGCGGGAACTTGAGCTCACCATTACCTGCTCAGGGCCTCTTGCGGTCCGTTGCGAAGGGATCATCTCCCTGGAACCGAACGGCAGCGCCACAACTCCTGTGACTTTGATTGCGGGTAAGCAGCCCGGATTGGCCAAGCTTGAAATCGCAGTGAGTGGTTCCTCCTTCAATTGGTCAAGAAGCTTTGAACTTCCGGTTCGACCGGCCTGGGGGCGCACCAGCATAAGCGGAAGCGGCGTGGTGAAGCCAGGAAGCAAAGACGAGCCGATCCTTAGCGATAAGGCGTCGTTGCCCGACTTCTTTGAAGGCACCGGTGAGGCGCGGTTGGTCTTTTCCCCTTCGGTGCGTGCCGAGTTCGCACCCCTTGCAGGTTATCTTATCCGCTATCCTTACGGCTGTGCCGAGCAGACATGCTCATGCTTGCTTGCAAGCGCCGTGGCGGCGGAGCTTGGGGTTGAAGAGGAGAAAACAGCTGCAAGTGCGATCGCACGGGCTGTGGAGCGCCTTGCAAGCATGCAGACCCCCGAAGGCGGATTCGCAATGTGGCCCGGAGGGACCAGGCCGGTTCCGTGGATCACAGCTTTTGCAGGGCACGTTCTATATACCGTGAGAGAAGGAAACGAGGTTCTCATAGGTGAGCTTCTTAAGGACGTGCTCGGGTATCTGCGCGGAGGGTTGAGAAAGTGGGAAAGCCTTGATGCAAGGGCCTATGCCGCATTTGTGTGTGCGCTTGCAGGTGAGGATATAGGTCCTGAGACGCTAAGGCTCGCCCAAGAGAACCTCAGCCGCCGCGGCAGGTACTTTGTAGAAGCGGCGCTCAAACTCTTGGGTCGCAGGAAAGCGGCCGAAGAGCTCAGGCGGCTTCCTATCTTAGGCAACAAGAAGTCTGAAAGAGACGAGATTAGATACGTAAGCCGGATTGTAGACGATGCGATCGGGCTTCTGACCGCGTCGGTTTCGGGAGAACCCGAGCTACGCAAGCAACTTGTAGGCCCGTTGCGTAAAGTGGCGGCTGAGAAAGGCTGGTGGGTCAGCACACACGAGCGGGCTTGGGCCCTTTTGGCTCTGACCAGTTGGGCCGAGGCGAAAGGGCAGTCCGACGTTCACACTCCGAAGGTCGAGCTTCGCCTTGGTGACCGGGTTCTGTTTTCGGGCAGATTGACGAAACCCAGGGGGTTCGACGTATCACCTGCAGACCTTGCGGCGCTTCGCTGTACCGTACAGGACGGAAACTTGTACTTCTCCTGGATTGCAAGCGGTGTGACCAAGAGCGCTCCTCCTGTGAAGCACGAGGGCGAGAAGCAGGAACAGGAGTTCGCTGTTTCAAAGCGGTTTTTCGATTTTGTAGGAAATCCGGTGACAGCGCAGGAGTTCGTTCTCGGCACGCCTTACATAGTTGAGCTTTCATTCTCCTCGCGAAGACATCTTTCCGATGTCGTGGTGGTGGATCTGCTCCCCGCGTGCTTCGAGATAGAAAACCCGCATTTGGCGAGCCGCTTGAGCTGGGAAAAAGGATCGAATCCCTTCATGCCCGTTGCGCACATTGATATCCGCGACGACAGGCTTCTTCTGTTTACCGATATTCCGGAAACGACCAAGCAGGGGCCCGCGAGGTTCCGCTACGTGGTCAGAGCGATCGCCGAGGGCGTTTTCTGCGCTCCGGGCACTGAGGCTTCGTGCATGTACGAGCCTGAAATCGAGGCCTCAACGGAGTCGAGCGCCGTACAGGTGAAGAAGAACTTGTGAGACGGTACGCAGAGCGTGAGGTCGGCTTTGAAAACGGGCGCCGATTTTCGGGAACGAAGGAAGGTCTCCGGGAGGAAAGGGTGCGTTCCTTTGCGGTCAAACGGCGGGGGGGCGCGGGCCTCCGCGCTTGAGCCCGCCGGAAGAAGGTCTCTCCGCGCACGCTTGCGGAAGCGGTTCTTGCAAGCGGCCTGCGCTCTTCTTCTTCTTTCGATCTTAGGGGGTGCGGCTTTCTACATGTGTGCAAAGCTGCTTCCTTTCCCGGAAGACCTCCTTCGTTCCATTTCTTTTTCCACTGTTGTTGTGGACTCCGAAGGAAATCTGCTCCAGGTCTTTCCGAATGAAGAAGGCGATTTCGTAATCCCTGTAACGCTGCGGCAGGTGAGCCCGTATGTGGTACAGGCCACATGTGCGATTGAGGACCGCCGTTTTTGGTCGCACCCTGGAGTTGATTTGAAAGCGGTTCTGCGGGCTGCTTGGCAGAACCTGACCTCGGGAAGGATTGTTTCAGGTGCTTCAACGATTACACAACAGGTTGTCAGGCTGCTTGAACCGAGACCCCGCACTGTTTGGACCAAGATAGCGGAAGCTTTCCGAGCCTTACAGCTGGAAAGCGCGCTAAGCAAGCGTGAGATTCTCAGCCTCTATCTAACTCTTGCTCCCTACGGCGGGAATCTTTACGGAATTGAAGCGGCCGCCCGCGCGTACTTGGGAAAAAGCGCTGCCAGCCTGACCCTGCCGGAGGCGGCTCTGCTTGCCGGTCTGCCGCAGGCCCCAAGCAGGTTGCGCCCGGATCGGTATCCGCGGAGGGCTTTGGAGAGGCGGAATTTAGTGCTCAAGGCCATGGCAAGGGAAGGCTATGTGACCCCCGAGGAGATAGAGCCTTATCTTTTCGAGGCAGACGAGCGGCCTCCCAAATTCGAGCGCTTCCCACTGCCGGTTCGAGCACCCCACTTCTGCAGACTTGTAAGATTTCTTCACCCGCAGAGCAGTTTGATCAAAACGACTCTCCACTTGTCGCTTCAGCAATACGTGGAGCGGCTTCTGAAAGAGCGTACCGCGGATCTCCCCGGCGTGAACAACGCAGCGTGCATAGTGGTTGAAAACGCAACCGGCGCCGTACGTGCTTATGTCGGGTCAACAGATTTTTGGGACTCCGAGCACGGGGGGCAGATAGACGGCGTGCGTGCTTTCCGCTCGCCCGGTTCCACGCTCAAGCCCTTCTTGTACGCCAAGCTTTTCGACAAGAGGCTCTTGGCGCCTGAGGAGATCCTACCGGACGTTCCGCTTCTTGCCTCAGCTTGGCGCCCCGACAATTTCGACCGGCGTTCGCACGGACTTATCCCGGGCGGCCGGGCGCTTGCGAAATCGTATAACCTGACGGCGGTGAGATTGCTTGCGCGTTTCGGCTTGAACAGGTTCGCTGTGTTCCTTGCTGATGCGGGAGTTCTGCGTTCCGAGAATAAGCGCTGGGGTTTATCGCTTATCTTGGGTGCCCCAGCCGTGAGGCTTATCGATCTTGTCAGAGTTTACTGCGCTCTTGCACGCTTCGGCCGGCCGATTCCCCTTCTCCTGACAACAGGTGAAGGGGAGCCGTCCGGCGTTCCGCTTCTCCTCGGAGAAGAAGAGTCCGAGCGTTTTTCCTTTACGCCTGAGGCGTGCTTCTTGGTTGCAGAAGCCTTAACCCGCGCGCCCGTTGCAGCCGGAGGGCCTCTCGGATACGCCTGGAAGACAGGGACTTCGTGGGGCCGCAGGGATGCATGGACTGTGGCCTATACGCCGAAATACACGGTGGGGGTTTGGTTCGGGAATTTCTCAGGGGAGCCTGCAGAGGCTTTGGTGGGCCAGGAAGCGGCTGCTCCGTGCGCTCTTGAGATTCTCTCGCGCATTGATCCGAACCCTAAGTGGCCTGCCGAACCAGCTGAGATCGAAGAAGCCGTGCTTTGCGCTTCCACCGGACTAAGAGCCGGGGTTTTTTGTCCCAAGAAAGTTCGAGGGCGGGTTCTCAAGGGCGACAGGCGTAAGTGCAATGTTCACCGCAGGTTCCCGGTGGACGCGCAGACAGGCAGTTTGCTTTGCCGTTCCTGCCTCCAGGGAAGGGACTTC
>CAZGYL010000015.1:0-19238 GCA_964529985.1 uncultured Planctomycetia bacterium
CAATCCGCCCTGCGGTTTTCCCGAAACGGGTAGTGCCTGCCGGCGTGCACTTCGATCATGACGGCCCTTCTCCACCAGGGAGGCCGGATCTTTCCGTACACCGCCCGATACGCAAGCAGGCGGGGAGTCAGATGGCTTGGAATTCTGCTGGAGCGTACCCCCCTTGTGGAGGCCCGCCAGTAAATCGGAAGCCAATGCAACGGGCGGCCTTCTTTTTCGGCTTTGCGCGCTTTTGCAAGATCAGCCCTTACGTCCTGCTGCGGAAGCCCGAGCAAAGCTCCTATTTCAAGCAGCGTTTTTACGGCACAGGCTTCCCCCCCTGCTTCCCGTAACAAGTCCCAATCCAAAGCCAAACTGCTGGGACATGCAGTACCTTCGAATGAAGTTGCAAGCAGGACGCCGTTTATGTCAAACAAAGCGCCGCGCGTAACCTTGCACGGTCTCAATGACCTCGCTTGAGCCTCGGCGCGCCTGCGGTATTCCTCATGCCTGACGACTTGAAGGAAAAGAAGCCTTCCCAGCAAGGCCCCCAGCCCGAGCAACAGAAGCGAGCAAGCGAAGACCGCCCGGAAGCGCGCCGCCGGGGGCGCGCCCACGGCCCCCGAAGGCACCTGAAGTCCTTCTACCGCTCTGCCGCTGCCGTTCATTGCCGGCTGTCCGTTTGTTTGCTCGAGCCGGCGGTCCCCTGCCGGGAAGGCCGCCGCTTTTCTTCTTTTCTCTTCACCCCTCCTCTTCCGGCGTTCGCACCTCAGGCGACCGCCGTAGGGGCGTGCGTTCAATCTCTCAAAGAGATTGCTCCTCTGGCTTTTCCTCCTGCTTAAGTCGGTCTCTTGCACCGGGCGAAGCCGCAACCGTGTGGAAGTTGTACCAGTAGCGATACACCTCCTGCTTTTGAAGAAACACAGCGCGACTCCTCTCCCGCTCCAGGCGGTCTATTTCGTGTTCCATTCGTACTCGTTCCGCCTCCAAGAACACCACGAAAAGGCCCAGGCTCACCGCCCAAGCACACGTGATCAAGAGGCGGAAAAAACTCACAGTTTTCCTCCCGTCGATCCTGCGCAAGCCCGCCTGCCTGCTCTTTCAAACACGCGCAGGCGCGCACTTCGGCTTCGCGGATTTCGAGCGACCTCCTCAGCCGCGGGCCGAACGGGGCGCCTGGTGATGACTTCACCCACCCCTTCAGCCTTAAGCGCGGAAAAGGTGCGCTTAACCAATCTATCCTCAAGAGAATGGTAAGAGATAACGGCGCACCTCCCCCCGGGTCTTAAATAAGCTGCAAAACGGCGTAGAAACGCTTCCAGGTGTTCCAGCTCCCTGTTTACGGCGATGCGCAACGCCTGAAAAGTTTTTGTAGCCGGGTGAATTCTTGTGCCGGGCTGTTCAGGGTCACGCCCCTTTACGCGGCAAACAAGTTCTGCGAGCTGCAAAGTCGTCCGCGGTTTCTTTTCTTTGATCGCTCTTGCGATTCTCCGCGCCCCGCGCTCCTCCCCGAAGCGATTGATAAGTTCGGCCAGTTCGCGCTCGGAAAGTTGTTGGAGGAGCT
This sequence comes from uncultured Planctomycetia bacterium, assembly GCA_964529985.1. Classification (GTDB taxonomy): domain Bacteria; phylum Planctomycetota; class UBA8108; order UBA8890; family UBA8898; genus CAZGYL01. Next base: position 1,544 of record CAZGYL010000015.1, read on the forward strand.
CGCAAGCCGGCGGATCCCCGCTTGTGGGATCAAAGCGGCAATCAAGAGGCTCTTCACGCTGGAAGCTGAATCCCCTGCCGCGCCCGGCGAGTTGAAAGGTTGAAACTCCGAGGTCAAGCAGGATACCGTCGGCTCCTTCCCACCCGACTTCTTTGAGAGCTTCGCCTACCTCCGCATACGAACGGTGGATCAGGGTGATCCGATCGCTGAACTTATCGAGTCTGCGCTCCGCAACCTTCAGGGAAGCACGATCCCGGTCCAACCCGAGCACCCTGACTGTTTCGTCTGCTTCAAGGAGCGCCAATGTGTGCCCGCCCGTCCCTATAGTTCCGTCCACAATCAAACGCCGTTCTTCTCCAACCAGCGCTTCAACGACTCGCGCCACCAACACGGGTTCGTGGTAAGCAGCGCACCAGTCACCTTCGTCAAGCACCGGTTTACCAGTCACGCAAGGTCTTTGAACTCCTCGTACACTCCCGCCAGGTAGGCTACCGTAAGTACGGCGCTGCTCAGTCCGATATCAAGGCCGCGGCTCCGAAGCCGTAACACCTTTTCCTTGAGGCGATTCAGCTCCGGCAGCATAGCCACGGCAGCATCCCGGCTTCCCGAAGCAATGACTGTCTCAACCGCACCGATAAGTTCGCTCATGGTCAGAGGTTCATCCTTTGACGCAGCCACCGTGCCTCCCGGCATTGCGCTTCCTCCCAAGTCAGGTCCTTGACTCACCCTGTTCGTCCGACTCTTTGCCGCCCTCCGAAGACCACCGGCCGAATGGCGGCTTGTTCTCCTCCTGTTCGTCGCGCTTTCGGAGCAATTGCTCGTAGCGCTCGCGTGACCATATTTCGATATGGTCGCCGACTCCAAAAATTATTATTTCCCCTTCAAGTCCGGCCCGTTTCCTGAAAGCAGCCGGAATCGTAATCCTTCCCTGCTTGTCAGCTTTGATCTCATCCACGCTCATGTAGAAAAAACGTTTGGCCCAACGGCCTTCTCTGCTTGTTTCGGGGTATCGCGTGTAGTGCTGGCGGAGGGCCGCCCATGCCGTTTTGGTGTACAGGGAAAGGCCTCCATCGCACTCGCGTATCTTGAAGGTCAACGCCCCGCGTTCTCCGCTTTCCTCCTGGGCCAATCGACGCAGCTTGCCCGGCAGCACCACGCGGCCTTTTTCGTCGATAGTCTGGTAGAAGCACGAAAGGTACTCGACCACGGTTCAAGCGTCCTCAAGTCCACCCACTGGGTGCCGCGCTGACGGCTTTCTCTGACCAATCAGTGTGGTTACGGCCGCGCTTCATGTGCCACATGGCTACCCTTTGGCGGACTTTCGTTCCTCCAGGAACCACTTTGTTCCACCACATGGTACTGATGTGGGATTTGCAAGGCAAGGGGGAATTCGAAAAATTCCTGCTCTTTCAATCTGCACGCCGCCTTTGCACGAGGTTCAAGCTCCGCATTGAAGGCGGCGATGGAGCTCCGGCGCTACAAATGGTGGGCGCCCTCTGCCTGAGCCCCTATATATGACGAATCAGAGTTGCAGACTTATTCGGGTGAGCCCCGGAAACAGGACAGGTTGTCGGGCGTCGGGTCCGGCCCGGGCTCACCCACCGGAGGGGGAGGAGGATCGCCGTCGCCGAAAAGCCACCCTAACAAACCGATAACATCGGCAAGTTGTATGCGGCCGTTGTCATCGAAGTCGGCTGCGTCCTGACAAATCAGGCTCCCGCCGGAAAACAAGTACCGCAGAATCGCAACGGCATCCGAAAGCACCAACCTCCCGTCGCTGTTGGCATCTCCGCGGATAAAGTCCTCCGCCCCCACCCCGACCTCGACTTCACATGTGGCGCTTTCACTTTCCACACCGGTACGCACCCCGACGATTCGGTAAGTAAAAGTGCTCTCCCCCTCAAACGGCCCTTCGTCCACATAGGAATCCGCATCACCCGGCAACCGAGCCAAGAACTCTTCATTGCGAAACACGTTTTGATATGCGTAGGTCAGCGGAACCGTCCAATTGAGCTGCACCACCGATCCGTCGAATGTGCACCGAAGATCCGAAGGACCTGGAAGCGGTATGAAAACCGAACAACCGGCGGCTGCACCCAGTTCACCTCCGCTTACGGCGATAACCCGGTAGGAGTTTTCTCCCAGAGACGGATTCTCATCGGTATAGGCCGTAGCCGTCCCGTCAAGCTGCACAAGCACTTCCCCGTTTCTTTCAACCTGGAGTGAATCGACCGCGGAAACAGGCTCCCGCCAACTGAGCTCAACCACTCCGCCTGCAACAATGCAATCAAGATCCCGCACCGGAGGAACGGCTTTCACCTCAACGCCGCCCAGTAACCACGTTACGGGCACGCTTGATCCGTCGGCTCGGAACACTCCTGAAAAACTCCAGTATGGACCGGGGTCTGTTTGCAACCTCACTTCGCCCGCGCCACTTCCCACCACCTCGCAGTGAATAACCGCGATCCGTCCGCTCTCTGTAATGGGAGAACTTCCGGGCGCAAGCGCGGAGAGCGAAACCACATCAATGCCCACTCCGTCTCTCCACGCTGCATAGGCTGCATCTGTGCGGCCGTCGAATGAACCGGCAGCGAAAGGTTCTTCACCGAACGGACTGTCAGGGGGGAAAGTCACTGAAACAACGCGGATGAGGTCCGCCGGATATCCAATGAAAATCTGGTACGACACTATAGGCTCGGCACTCGGGTTCTCAAGGCGGCAGAGAAGATCGAATTTTCCCCCGGGGCCTGTCTCGGTAAGTGTCGGCTCAACCCGAATCACAACCCCGCCGCATGCAGGCCTACACAAAGCCCAAAGCAAGACAACAGTGAAGCTCGCAGCTCTGAACCCGAAGCTCGCTCCCCTTTTTCTCATTGAACTGAAAACCTCCCGAAGCCACCTCAACTCCCCTACCTCCCCAGCCCGAACCACACTGTCAATGCTACCGCGGCGCGCCGGGGCGTCAATTCCCCTCTCGCCTTCACCCCGACCGGCCCTTCCTGTAGACTTGCATTAAGATAAAGAGGGCTTCGGCGAAACGGGTTCAGGGCTAATCACTGTAGATCGGCCTTAAGAGAACTGTTTCGCCCCTGGTCTACAAACCGTGTCATGCTGATCCCATTGCATTCTGCGGCTCGATCCCTGAGAGCGTGGGCGCCGTGCGCCGCCTTTGCGATTTCCTTGCTCCAGCCGGGCCTAAGAGCCGATTTGGGGCCTTTTTCGCCCCCCAGGCGGTTGGGAGCGGCCGAGGGCGCCGGCCGGAGTTTTCAACTGTGTCCGGCAAAGGGACCGGGAGAGAGCTTTCTTTTCTTTGAACAGCAGGGGGTCGTCCGTGCGGCAAGCTCCCAAGAGGGTTTTTGGTCCGCTCGAGCCTTGAGCGACACCTCGGGCAATGTATTTGCAGGTGCTCTCAGCGCAAGGCCGACCACCGGAGAGGCGGGTTTTTTCCTCTGCTGGCATGAAGAAGTCCAAGGAGCAGCCCGCAGAGTGGTTTTCTTGAGCAGCCCCCAAAGCCAGAACTTCAAGCCGGCAGTGCTCCGGGAGCACGCCTTCTGGCCTGTTGTGCTCCAAGCCGAGCAGGGCCCCCGCGTGCTCTGGCACCGGGAAGAAAACGGAACGATATGGATTTACGAGGAGGAGATCGGCGGAAGCCCCTCCCCTATCGGGCAAGGGGTAGTGCTTGCAGCAGCCTTGAAGTCCCCAAGACCTTCCGCTGCGTTGGTCATCCTTTGTAACGGCCGAGTTTCGCTTCTTATGGAAAACGAGGGATCTTGGTCCCAACCGATCGACATCGCCCCGGTGGGCGACCGACCGGCGTGTGCGCTAAGCTTCGACCAGGCCGCCGGATATCTGATTGCACTTGCAGTGGGCGATTTCCTTATGCTGTACAAAATCGAAGATCAAACGCCTTCCGCCCCGCATGCGATCTCCGTTCTCCGCCCTGCTCCCTCTTCTTTTCAGTTTGTAAAACTCGGCGATACGTACCTCATTGCGGCAGAGGGGACGGGTGTACGGGCCTACCCGGTGGGGGCGGAGGGTTTCGGAAAGTCCTCTATGCTCTTTGAGCTTCCGGAACCTGTCACCGATCTCCAAGTGCAAGCTGATCGTGAAGGCTACCTGCACATAGTTGCAAGAACTGAATCGACTCTCTGGTACAGTACCACCTGTCCGCCCCCGGAAGCTGATTTTACACTTGCTCCCACAATCGGTGACCCGCCCTTGAAAGTACTTTTCACCAACCTTTCAAGGGGAATAATTAATGCTGTCCTATGGGACTTCGGAGATGGTGCACAAAGCAATCTTCAGGATCCCGATCATGTGTACCGCGATGCAGGCGCGTATTCGGTGACCCTTACAGTCAGAGGGCCGGGTGGGGCCGCCTCGAAGAAACTGGAGCGCGCCGTATTGGTGCAAAGCGCCGGTGCGACCTTACGCATTCCGACGATCCCCATAACACCGGACGCCACCCGCGTTTGGCACCCGATCATGGCACGCTTCCCGGTACCTTTGCGCGGGTTTCAGTTGGCGCTGGTTTTCCCACCCGACGCATTTTTGGAAAATCCCCAGATCACTTTTGAGAATACGCCGGTCCAGTTGCTTGAACCTGAGTTTGTGGCGGCCCGCTCAGAGCCGGCCGGCAAGCAACGTGCCTTGTTCCTCGGCGTGATCTTTGATTACAGTCCACCGTTTGACGGCCGAGTGCTGGAGCCCCAGGATCGCACTGACAAAGAGGTGCCGCTCGTTTATCTTACGTACCGACCGCGCACCGACATAAAAGGGTTTCACCCCTTGAGGTTCGTAAACACCCTGGGCGATCCTCCCATTCGCAACATCTTCACGAGTATAGAGACCAAAACCCTCGTACCACTGCTTGAAAACGGGGGCTTGACCGTGGGGCCTTCCGGAGAGATCCCCTTCCTGCGTGGAGACCCGAACAACGACGGCCAACTGGATGTCGCTGATGCGATTTACCTCTTGTCTTATCTTTTCGCTCAAGGTCCGCCTCCCGAGCCTTGCTTGGACGCCGGTGACGCAAACGATTCAGGCGAGATAGACGTCGCTGATCCGATCGCCTTGTTGTCCTTCCTTTTCAGCGGAGGACTCCCTCCTCCTTACCCCTTCCCGATTCCAGGGCTGGACCCAACGGCCGACGACCTTCATTGCAACGGATCTTAAGGCCTGCAGCGTTCGCTAAAGCCTCGTTGACTGCCCCCCGGGGCCGTGGTACGTTGCAGTTTATGAGCCCAAGACGCGTTTGCTACAATTGTCCCGACCGGGCCACATGTACTTCGATCTGCCCGGACGTAAACGCGATCCTGCCGAGCATGGATCAAGGCAGGATCGATCCTGAAGATCTTCCGCGCCTGTGGCGCGGAATCATGTTCACCCGGGCCATCCTTGACAACGAACACCTGCTCACACCACGGCAGCGGGAAGTGGTGCGGCTCTACTACAGAGAACAACTCCAGCAACGCGAAATCGGTGTGATACTGGGGATCACGCAGCAAGCTGTAAACGACGCTCTGGACAGGGCCCGCAGAAGGATCGGCGAATTCCTTAAGGGCAAGAAACAAAGCGCACCGGTGTAGTCCCCACAGACCCCAAAAAGCGGTACCGAGGGCCGATTTAAAGAAACTTTTACTTCATATCATGCCTCTGCACGCGATCCCGCCCGCGTTGACGCTAATTGAGCAATCCCTTATACTAGAGCTGTACTGTTCCGCGTCCCAGTGAGCCGCATACCGAAACGCTGGAATGCGAGGAAAAACAAAGCCGAGGCGGTCTGTGTGCGGGGTTTTCTTCGAATTCGAACCGCTTAGACTTGCCCGGCCGCTTGAGTTTTCCATGTCAACTTGACGGAGCGGCACACGGAAAGACGCGGGCGCTTCCGCGCAGTCTTAGACCGCGTCGAGAAATGAAGCAACCGCTGAGAAGGAGGTTTCCCACCATGGTGCGAGGAACCCGTCCTCGTGAGAGCCGCCTTCGTGGCATCCGCCACCTCGGATCCGGCAGTAGGCTTACGGCTCTTGCTTCACGCTGGATTGTTGTCGCCATGGGGATTGTTTTCTTGCGTGCCGGGACCGCCCAAGGCGCATTCGGCGACCTGGCCGCAACGATCGATACCCCCTTTACGCCTTTCGCCCTTACTTACGTTCCGGAGGAAAACTACCTGGTGGCCGTACAGTACGTTGACGGGCAAGCGGCCAGATACAGAGTACGCTCCGCCCAGGAGATCGGCTCTCTGGAACCGATTTTCTCTCCGATTTCAGAGGGTCATGTGCCCGGCATTGCCTGGTGCAACCAAGATCAGAGCCTCTACTGGCTTCAGGAACTCCCGGGAACAGATGGTCCTGCATACCGCTTGGTACGCACCACCGTGGACGGGTTCGCAGTGGGATCTCCCATGGACCTTGAGGTTCCCGCGGGAACAACGCTCGGTGACATGACCTATGTGCCGGAAACGGACGCATTCTGGTCCCTGGACGTTGTCGAGGACCGCTATCTCGCCTTCAGCCGAGAAACCGGTGAATTGCTCGACGCTGGATTCTCAGCCCCCTTGCGTCACCCCGATTCAGGATTCACCTATGGGCTGGGGCTCGATTACGTGCCTGTAGGTCAAGGGCAACTTGATCTTCTTTTGGGAAAGATAACCGACCTCAGGGCGCTTAGAGTTATCCGTGTGGACATGGCGGGGGCCCCGGTTGGAGTTTCCTACGTGCTTCACACCCCTTCTGACGAGAACCGCCCGGGTTGGCCGACCGGGATCGCTTACTGCCGTGGCGAAGGCGGGCATTTCACTGCGATCGCCGATGGAGGTCGAGACCGCATTCTCCTTCTCTCAACACCGGTACCGCCTGCAATAGGCCCCCAGAATGTAACCGCTACAGTCCAAGAGGCTGAAATCTCCGGTCAGGGCGGACAGGAGACTATTATGGTGAACCTGTCCTGGACCAACGCCGCAGCTTATGACAACGTGCTGGTTGAGCTTTATGACCCGCAAGCCGCCCAGTTTGTAACTATCGGGTCTGCAGGTCCGGGAGAAACTACATTCTCGCACGCTCTCAACCGCGAAGGCGTATTCCTGTACCGGTTGACCGGCATGGTCGGTGGAGCCGCTACTCCACCGGTGCAAGTGCAGGTGATTGCAGGGAGCGGCAAGGTCCTGCGGAAGAGTCGAGCTGAAGCCGACCAGAGTAAAACTTCGTCACCTTTTGCAGTGACCGTTGTGCAGAAAGAAACGATTACGGTTTACGTAGCCGAAGTCAAAGCGCGTCCGGGCGAGCAGGCGGCTGTGGTTCACCGTTTTCAACCGGATCCTCCTTCCGCGCAGCTTAACAGGCTGTCCCCGATTAATTCACCCTTCACCGCCGATACACTCACCGTGGGGCTGACTTGGGACAGCGCTGCCGATGAGCTGGTCTGGCTCGGCCAGAAACCTGATGAAAGTTATGTATTCGCCCGCACGGATCTTGAGGGAACGGTGACCCAAGCGGCGCAGCCGCTTCTGGAACTTCCCTTCCCGAGGGCCACGCTGGGTGACCTCGCTTACGATCCTGTGACCGGCTTGGTTTGGACTATCGCCTTTGAGCCTCAGATTGTCTGGGCGTTTGATGGGACAAGCGGAGAGGCAAGTCAGAACAAGCTGGCTCTTCCGTCCACCTTGCCCGGTAGAAGCGGCACATGGGGGAAGGCCCTCGGGCTGACCATTGCGCCCGGGAGCTCGCCGAACAGCTCGATCTTCTACGTGGGGATGGGCAAACTGCCTGCAGTGGAGGAAGCGCCGGAACTAGGCGCGGGCTACGTGAGCCTACTGGTTCCCTTGCTGCCCGATGGCAACGGAGGCTTCCTTGTTGTCGGAACGCCCGTTCCGATAGCTGCAGCGGTTGATTCCGCGCAGGTGCGTGGGTTTGCCGTCACGCCGTCCGATCCGACAACGACTTTTGTCGCCTGCCAAGATGTGGGCTGGGTTTACGAAATCAGCGTTGTAGGCGAAGGACCTCTGTTTGCACGCGGAGACGTCAACGGTGACGGCCAGCTGGGTGTGGCGGACGTGGTCAGCCTTCTTCAGTATCTGTTTGCAGGCGGGGGTGAGCCTCCTTGCCTCGATGCCGCGGATGTGAACGATTCCGGAGCGCTGAATCTCTCAGACGGTCTCTACCTGCTGCGCCACCTGTTCGGTTTCCTGCCGGAGTCGTATCGTGCAGCGCCCTTCGGCCTTTGCGGCACAGACCCGAACACCGACAGCCTGTCTTGTCTTACGCCTCCTGCTTGCAAGTAAACAGAACTCAGCTTTCCAAAGCTGCCTTGCCGCCGGCTTGAAGAGTTCTCGGGCATATGGGGGAAGTTACCTTGTAGAAAACGAAGTGAAAGATCAGCTGTCTTCCCTCCTCACGCATTCCTTAAGGGTTGACCTTGCCGGGTCACGGTGATACCTTCACAAGCCTGACTGTGGCCCCGGCCAGGGCTCGAAAGAGATTATCTTCGGCGCTCACAGGAGGCCCAAGCGACTGTCGACGGCAAATGAAGCGCGCGCAAATCTTCTTTCCTCTTGCCTCAGCGTTCTTTCTTTCCGCCTTGATCGGTTGCAGGTCCGCAGCACGTACGCGCACTCCCGATGACGTCATTACCCTTGCCCAAGGGTGCATGGGCATGGGAGAACCTTCAATAGCTGAAGCTCTATTCCAGGAACGCCTGGCAAAGTCTCCCTCCGACGGGAAGGCGGCAGTCGGCCTTGCCTGGGCTGCTCTTGCCTTGGGCGACTACCAAACAGCAATCTGGCGGGCACATAAAGCCGAAAGCACACTCTCCGGACTTGACAGAGCGGCTGCAGAGATCCTCATTGCAAGGGCGTACTGGAGGCTGGGCCGTACCCGACAGGCATGGTCCTGTTTCTACCAGGTGTGGCGCAAGGGGGATGTAGCGGTCAAATCCTGTATCGATTCGGAGATAAAGGCCGTTGCCTCGAAGCTGCCGCGCGAGACCCCGGGCGTATCCGAGGTTCTCAAATTCAAGCCTCCACCCAGAAAACCTCTTGCACGCCGCCGCGCGGTCACAAAAAAGGCGGAGCAGCCGGAGGCACCGCTTGCCATCATTCCCCGTTCACGTTGGGGTCCCATGGCGCCGCGGCGCTCGCGTTTGGTTCCGATGGGCAAACCCTTCCGTATCACCGTTCACCATTCCGCCGACGTGAACGGCTCCTCACCCGTTGCATGGGGTACGGCTGCGCGTCATATTCAGGCTATCCAACGAGACCACATGTTGCATAGAGGCTGGGGAGACATCGGGTATCATTTCATTATCGATAGAGCGGGAAGGATTTGGCAGGGCAGGTCCCTGCGTTATCAGGGCGCCCATGCCGGCAACTTCGAGGCCAACCGCGGAAACATCGGAATTGTGGTCGAAGGAAACTTCGAGTATCACCCACCCAACGAAGCTCAAATCCGCGCTCTGCGCAGCCTTATACATTACCTGCGGCGCAAATACGGCATTCCCAAATGGCGTGTTTATGGCCATAATCACTTCCGGCCCACAGGATGTCCGGGCCGTTACCTTCTGAGACTTCTTCCCTCCGTGCGGTGACAGCTGACATGCACATGCATTTTTTGGGACTTGAAGGAGACGATTCGGCGTACGAGCGGTCGCACATCGTCGTTCTTCCGGTTCCCTATGAGTACACCGTTACATTCGGGAGAGGCGCAGGGCGCGGGCCTGAAGCCCTGATTACAGCCTCAACGCAAATTGAGAGGTACGACGAATACTTCGGGGCCGAGGTCTGGCGGCCGGCCCTTCACACAAGACCGCCTCTTCCCGTCAATGCAACGCCGGAACAGCTTGTGGAGCGAGTGCAGGCGGAGGTCAAGCTGCTTCTTGACGACGGCAAAACCCCGCTTCTGCTGGGAGGAGAGCACACGATTTCACTCGGTGCGGTTTTGGCTTGCTCTGAGCGCTTTCCGGATCTGACCGTTCTGTCAATAGATGCGCATGCCGATCTTCGCGACTCGTACGAGGGCCGGGCTTTGAGCCACGCAACGGTAATGAGGCGCATTTGCGAGCACTGCCCTGTTGTACTGGCCGCGGTGCGCAGCATTTCCTCCGAAGAGATCGCGTTTCTCAACCGGGAGGGATCCGAGCGGGTGCAACTCTTTTTCCGCCACCAGAGCCGGCCCCTGAGCCGTGTCTGGGACGAAATGCGCTCAGCTCTTTCCCCGCACGTGTATGTGAGCCTCGACGTCGATGCCCTGGATCTCGGGCTCATGCCCGCCTGCGGGACCCCGGAACCCGGAGGGCTCGACTGGTTCGAACTTACAGAGCTCTTTGAAAAAGTAAGCGGATCCAGCACAATCATAGGTGCGGACGTTGTGGAGTTTGCACCACCGCCCGAAAACATTACCATTGGGGCGGTGGCCGCTCGAATCGTCTTGCGCGTGATTGGCTTCCTGGCCCGCTGCACCCGGCAGTGAAGGCCTTCCGGTCAGCCATGGAAAAGCGCTTTGTAGGCACAGGAAACGAAGGGTTCCGCTGCGCAGTGTGCGGCAGGGAGGTACCTCCCCTTGCGAGCGGAGGTTACCGGAATCACTGTCCCTTCTGCCTTTGGTCCCGTCATGTGGACAAAGCCCCCGGCGATCGCAAGGAAAGCTGCGGCGGACTGATGGAACCCATAGGGCTGGATCAAACAGGCAAGAAGGGTTTTGTGATCCTTCACCGTTGCACCCGGTGCGGCGTGGTACGCCGGAACAAGGCCGCGCTGGACGATCCCGTGCCGGATAATTGGGATAATCTGGTGAAGCTCGCCCAATCCGCGGGCGGGCTTGCGGTTCCCAAGGTTCCGCCTGCGGAAGGCCGATAGCCACAAAGGCGACTTTCTTGAAAACGGCACGCCCGCGAGGCGCTGACAGGAGGAATACGCCATGTGGAGGAAGCTCCCGGTCCTGATTGCAGCACTGTGTTTCTCCAACCCCGTCGGGTCGGGGACGTCTCCGGTCAAAAGATTCGTTGTTTTGTACAGCGTAAACAACTCCGGCTACATCGACGTTTGCGGCTGCAAAGCCAAAAAGGTGAAGCAAGGCAGTCTTTCCCGGCGTTACACGGTTGTCAAAACGGTTCGTGCTGAAGGCAAGCCCGTCATCCTTCTGGACGGAGGGAGCTGCTTCTTCCCGATCCAGGAAACGCTTCCCCACCCTTACGAACGCAACCAACTTAGAAGCAAAGCCTTTGTGATCGTTGAAAGCATGAACCGAATGGGCTACGCAGCCATGGCTTTGGGAAGCTCCGATCTCCTTCTGGGCTTGGACGTGCTCCGAGAGCTTGAAAAGGAAGCTTCCTTCCCCATACTCTGCGCCAATTTCTTATCCCCCAACGGCAAACCCGTTTTCCCTTCCCACACCATTGTTGAAGCAGGCGGAGTGAAAATAGGAATCGTCGGCCTGATCATGGGTACGCTTAATCCGTACTACATAAACAAAGTGGCTCCGGGCTGTTCGGTCAAAGACCCCATAGAAACGGCCAAACGCCAGGTCGCCGCACTAAAGGACAAGGTGGATCTGATCTTTGCTCTCAGTCACCTCAGAAAGGAAGAGAACCAAAAACTCGCCGCCGAAGTCCCCGAGATCAGCTTGATCTTCGACCCGAACATCAACTACGGCAGCTACAGCCTATTTATGGCGGACCCCAAGAATTACGTGGATCGCTTCGGCTCAACGCTTGTGGTGCGTGCTGACGCGGAAGGAATGCGCCTGGCAAGAATCGATGTAGAGTTCGAAATCCCTTTGGCTCCCATACGAACTTCCCCCGAGCTCAATCGCCTCGAGCGGGGAGTCTCAATCGACCCGATTCCGGATGACTTGGTCCCTTATCTGGGTAGGGGAAACTTCAACCGCGCGGTTGTAAGCCGCATATCCATTGAACCCCATTACCTTGCAGATCCCGGGATCGAGGCGCTCATTGAAGCTTGGAAGAAACAAGGCCCCGGGGAACTTTCGCCTGAGACTCTCAAGAAGCTCAAGGCGGCCACGCCCCGATACGTGGGCAAGGACGCTTGCAAGGACTGCCACCAAGAGCAATACAGCTTCTGGGAGAAAACTCCGCATTCAAAGGCGTACGAGGCTCTACGCAAAACAGGCGATCACCAAAGGTACGACTGCATAGGTTGCCACACTGTGGGTTTCGGCCAAGCGTTCATCGATGTGAGGGACGCTCCGAAATTCGCAGGCGTGCAGTGCGAATGTTGCCACGGGACCAACCCGGACCATATCCGCGACCCCGAAAAAAGCCCTAAATGGGCAAAAGTCACCGAGCACACCTGCCTGGTCTGCCACAACAAGCACCAGATCCGGATCGATTTCGATTACTGGGCCAAGATTTCCTCTGTAAGCTGCCCCAAAATGAGGAAAGCCAAGAAATAGATTGTGCGAATCTGTCACACTTTGTAAAGTTGATTTACGGGTCAGGTCCGGTGCCTATGGGGCGGACATTAAAAAACATGGCGTTTTTGAGCCTCAGGCGGGGTTCAAGATTGGTGAATATGAACGGCACGTTTTTTGTAGTACACAAGAGCGGCAGCGGAACCGTTTAGAGCGGTGATGGAACGGAACTGAGAGAGTGCCAGGCTAGTCCCACAAGACCCCACACTTTCCGCTGCGGAAGAGGAGGACCGCCCTACGGCGGTCCTTACTTTTTGCCCTCAACCTGAGGGGATCCTCTAGGCCCAACCCTTTTGCCTGCAGCCCGATCCAACCTGATCGAACAGAATTCTATCCCACACATGGTGCAAGGACCGCTTTCGGGTTTTCGGTCCTCGCAGAAAACAGCCTGCGCCCTCCGGGGGTCAAGCGCCAATTCGAACTGGCGTTTCCAGTCCAAAGCCCGCCTGGCCTTAGCCATTGCATCATCCCACGCCTGTGCCCCTGCAAGCCCCTTTGCAACATCCCCCGCATGTGCTGCAAGACGGGCCGCGATCACCCCTTCCCGAACATCATCAACCCTCGGCAGCCCCAGGTGCTCGCGCGCTGTTACATAACAAATCATTGCAGCGCCCCGGTAGGCTGCAAGCGCCGCACCGATCGCGCTTGTGATATGGTCGTAACCCGGAGCCACGTCCGTTACAACAGGGCCGAGCACGTAAAAAGGCGCCCCGTCGCAAAGTTCGGCCTGGCGCCGCACATTTTCCTCGATCAAATGAATCGGCACGTGCCCGGGCCCCTCCACCATTGCCTGAACCCCTGCCTTTCTGCACCTTTGGACAAGTTCCGCAAGGGTCTGGAGTTCGGCGTACTGGGCTTCGTCGCTTGCATCGGCTATGCACCCGGGCCTGAGTCCGTCACCCAAACTGAGGGTGACGTCGTACTGGCGCGCGATTTCAAGTATCTCGTCAAACCGTGTGTAAAGCGGATTCTGCCTCCGGTGACGCCTCATCCAAGCGGCGAGAATCGCTCCGCCCCGGCTCACGATTCCCAAAAGCCGGCGCTCAGCCGCCGGAAGGTGCTCTCTGAGCACCCCGCAGTGAACCGTCATGTAGTCAACGCCCTGGGCGGCCTGTTCGCGTATGACCTGGAGCAAAAGCTCAGGCGTCAGGTCCTCAGCCCGCCCCGCCCGCGCTACAGCCTCGTAAATCGGAACGGTGCCCACAGGGACGGGACTCTCTTGAAGAATACGCTCCCGGATCCGCCGAATTTCATTGCCGGTCGATAGATCCATAACCGTATCGGCTCCGGCCTCAACCGCAGCCTTGAGCTTCAGCAGCTCCTCTTCCAGATTGCCGCGAAGACTTGAATTCCCTATGTTGGCGTTGACCTTGCAGCGCACCTTCGCCCCAATCCCAATGGGGCGACGAATCCTGCGAAGCCGGTTGGCCGGAATCACCATGCGGCCCGAGGCAACCTCCCTGCGCACAAACTCCGCCTCAACGCCTTCAGCAGCCGCAATCTGCTGCATAACAGCGGTAATCCGGCCCTCGCGCGCAAGGGTCATTTGTGTTTGCATAGCACGTGCTCCTGATCGAAAACCGACAAATCTCCTGCGGCCCCTTAAAAACCGGCCGGCCGTGCAGATCCTTGATTTTAACACCAGTTTCCTTGCCTCACACCTGAGATGCTCAACGTTGCCTGCAAGCCCCACAGAAGGGTACACTTCGCTTCTGGCTATGAGCGTTTCACAAGCCGCGCTTCAAACCCTACATGTGAACACTGAACCGACTTGGCGGGGAGGAGAGCTTCAAACCCTCCTGCTTCTCCGGGGGCTCCGAGAACTCGGGCACCGCGCGCACCTTGTCTGCCCCGCAGGCACGCCGCTGAGTGCCCGCGCAGCCGCTGAGGGAATCGAAGTCTTCAACCTGCCCCTTCGGGGCGAAATAGACGTGCTCTCAGCCTTCGGCTTGCGCAAGCTGATCCGCCGCGGAGCTTATAGGATCATTCATGCCCACACCTCCCACGGGCATACCCTCGCCGCTCTTGCAGCCATGGGTACGAAGGCGAAGGTGGTTGTGTCGCGTCGCGTGGATTTTTCCATATATCGCAGATCCTTTTTCGGATTGAACGGGTTGAAGTACCGCTTCGGTTGCCACAGGATCATAGCGGTTTCAGAGGCTGTCAAACGAGTGTTGGTTGGAGACGGAGTGCCGCCGGAGAAGATCACGGTGGTTCACAGCGGCGTGGACCCGGCCCGTTTTTCGCTGCGCGCTCCCCCGGAGCCTCTTCCCGCCGACCTTGAAATACCACCGGACGCGCCGTTGGTCCTCAACACCGCGCACCTCACACCTCACAAGGGACAGATCCACCTCATCAGGGCTTTCCCGATGATCTTGCAGTCGGTTCCCCGGGCCTATCTCTGCATCGCCGGAACCGGGGAATTGGCCGACTTGCTCAACAAAGAAGTTGAAAAACTCGGCATTGCTGAAAAGGTGCGCCTTCCCGGCTTTCGAACCGATGTGGAGGTGCTCCTTCGAAACGCAACCGTTTTCGTCATGTCGAGCGTGGAAGAAGGCCTGGGCACCGCAGTGCTCGATGCTTTCCTTGCGGGCGTTCCGGTCGTTGCAACAACAGCCGGAGGCCTGCCGGAAATGATTGAAAACCGGGTAAACGGGCTTCTGGTGCCGCCGGCTGATCCCGAGGCTCTTGCAAAAGCTGTGGTGCAACTCTTGCGGAATCCCCGGCTTCGGCTGAAACTCGCAAAGGCGGGGCGGGAGACTGTGTTGAAGAGATTCACCTACCGCAGTACCGTGGCCGGAACCCTTCGCGTGTACGAGGAACTACTGGAACCGGAGCTTAACACGTGATACCGCTTTACGACCGTAACCGCAGTCGCACAGTACCCTTCGTCACTATCGGGCTTATCGTTCTGAACTTCCTGGCTTTTTTCTACGAACTTAAGGTCGGAGCGACAGGAGGCGAAGAAGCGCTTAACCAGCTCATAGATCGTTTCGGCGTTCGGCCGGCCTGCGTTTTTGCTTACCTCACCGGAAAACGGGCCCTTGTGGTCGAACGCGAAGTTCCTACGTTTTTCGGCTTTGTAACAACCAGGCGGCAACGCATACCCCTTTCAGCCGAGCTGTGCCTGCTCCCGCTTCTCACCTCAATGTTCCTGCATGCCGGCTGGGCGCACCTCATAGGGAACATGTGGTTTCTTTGGATCTTCGGGGACAACGTTGAGGACCGGCTCGGGCATGTCCGATTTCTGATCTTCTATCTGCTCGGCGGCATTTTGGCCTCTTTGGTCCACATCTTCGTTACGGTCGCATTCTCAAGCAACCCGTTGATTCCGACGATCGGTGCAAGCGGCGCGGTCTCCGCGGTCCTCGGCGCTTACTTCATTGCCTTCCCCCACGCAAGAATCGTCACGTTTCTGCCGATCTTTTTCTTCTTTTACTTGGTTGAAATACCCGCCTCCATATACCTCTTCATATGGTTTTTCGTACAACAGCTTATCCCCGGACTTGGAAGCCTGGGAACCTTGAGTTCAGGCGGCGTGGCTTTCTGGGCGCATATCGGGGGTTTTGTGGCCGGCATGGGCTACCAGCTGGTTTTTGAGCGCAGAAGACCGCAAGGTCCCGGGCGCTACGTAACCTTCCGCTACGTCGGCGCGCTATGAGTCTAAGGCCCGAGAAGGAAAGCCTCCTTGAGCCCATGCGCATACGGTCAACGGTTGTAGATCCTCCGTTGGTTCTCGCGCCGATGGCGGGCTATACCACGTCCTCGTTCAGACGTCTTGCACGCAGGAACCGCTGCGGCATGGTCGTCTCCGAAGTCATTGCGGCTAAAGCGCTCATCCACCGCAACCCCAAAACCGAGCAGCTCCTGTATTTCACCGAAGAAGAGCGGCCGATAGCGCTTCAGGTCGTTGTCGGAGACCCCAGGGAGGCGGAAGAGGCGGTAACGCTGCTTCAGGCACGCCGGCCTGATGTGATAGACCTCAACTACGGGTGCCCCAAGCCCAAAATCACAAAGCGCGGCGAAGGCGCAGCCATTTTGGAGGATCCGGCAAGGGCCCTTGAAGTAGTCTCCGCCGCAGTTCAAGCTGCAAGCGTTCCTGTGACGGTCAAAATGCGGCTGCCGCGAAAATTCGACCCCGAGCGTTTTGCGGATTTTTGCCTTGCACTTGCTGAGCGCGGGGCTGCCGCTCTTACGATTCACCCGCGCACGGTTTCCGATGGCTTCAAGGGAAAGGCCAGGTGGGAAGTTTTCCCGGCTCTTACAAGGATTCTCCCGATTCCCGTAGTAGCTTCGGGTGATGTACGCACTCCCCGAGATGCTGAGCACCTCTTCGAGTCGGGCTGCTCAGGGGTAATGATAGGCAGGGCTGCAATCGGCAATCCTCTTATTTTCCGCTGGATCGCAGAGAGCTTATCGGGTGAAGCCGCGCAGCCGCCCTCTTTGGAAGAACGCTACCGCGCGGGTCTCACTCACTTCGCCTACTTAAGTGAAGAAAAAGGCGCCCAAAAGGCCGTTCTCGAGATGCGAAAGCAACTGACACGCTACTTGAAGGGACTTCCCAGCCTACACCGCCTGGTCGGGCCTCTTCTTACTCTCCGTGACCCGGAACGCTTCCGCAAAGAACTCGAAGCGCTTGAACCTTTCGTAAGAGCCTGCGCTTGAGCTGTGCTGCGCAGCTCCTCAGCCCGTTTGGTTTCCCAAATAGATCTGAAGGCCCATTTGCTCCACCTGCACTCTCTGGGTCTCGATCCAGTCCAGGTGGCCTTCCTCCTCTTTGAGGATCTCCTCCAGCAGAGCTCTCGTACCGTTGTCTCCTGCTTTGGCTGCAAGGCCTATTGCTTTGTTGTATGCAGCAATGGCCTCTTGCTCGCTCTCCCGGTCGTTTGCAAACTGCTCCTCCACCGTCCAACCGATTCTCACCTTTTTCAGCGAACTGACTGCAGGTTCCCCACCTAAGAACAGAATCCGCTCGATCAACTTCTCAGCGTGGCGCATTTCAGCCATGGCACGCGCGCGGACGTTCTGCTCCAGTCGCCCATAGCCTGCCTCTTCACAGAGCTCAGCATGCACCATGTACTGGTTGATCGCCGTAAGTTCGTCAGCCAAAAGATCGTTGAGCACTTTGAGCAGTTCGCTGTCTTGGTTCACTGCTGCCTCCTCCGTTCCAGAACTTCCGCACCGCCCCGGCCGGGCCACAAAACATGCGTCCACCTCCGCCCGGCTTCGCGGCTCACTATAGGCTTCCGCCTGAGTCATGTCAACGCCGCCGAATC
>CAZGYL010000016.1:0-19236 GCA_964529985.1 uncultured Planctomycetia bacterium
TCGGCGCCTCCTTTTCAAAGCTTATTATTGGTGACCCCAAGGGGATTTGAACCCCTGTTTCAGGGATGAGAGCCCTGTGTCCTAACCTGGCTAGACGATGGGGCCATCTGAAGCTCCTTACAATACCAAGTTGCGGCGATGAGCGCAACCTCTCAGCGTTTTGGATCTGCGGCCCGCCCCGCTGAGGTCCTATCCCGCACCTTGTCCCTTTTTCTTCCTGCGGGAGCGCTTCTTTTTAGGCTTGGTCTCTGACTCTTCTTTTTCTTCAGCCTCAGCGGGGGCTTCCTCCGCTCCCTTCGATTCTTTACTCTCAGGAGCCTCCTCAGCTTTTTCAGGCTCCGGCTCGAGAGGCGGGGTTTCCTCAGCCTTTTGCGGGGCTTCCTCCTGCGACTCAGCCTCCTTTTTTTCAGCTTCCTCCGCAGGCTTTTCCTCTACCTCAGGCTGCACGGCCTCCGCCTTCTGCTCCTCGGGGGGAGCTTCCGCTCCTTCCTTCTTTTCTTCGGCTTCGGCCTTTTCCTCCGCAGCAGGCTCAGCTTTGGGCTCTTCACCCGGCTTGGCCTCCTCTTCCTCCTCCTCTTCTTCTTCTTCGAGCTCAAGCAGGTCTTCTTCGTCCTTGATCTTGTGCAGGACGACGTAAATCAACGTATTGCCTGCAGCGAGCACAGCGCCGCCGTAGCAGGCAAGCACAGTGAACCCTGCAAGAGCTGCAACGACAGCAAGCACGTAAGCCCAGAACGCCTCATAGCCCTGGGCGAGAGCACCGCCTTGCGGGCCGAGGTAGCCTATACCCAGGATCCACTGGGCCGGAGCTGCAATGCCACCTGCTGCAACAGGCACCGCCTTCCCGCTCAGGAAACCCAGCTTGGGGGCTACGGCTGGAAACCATTGTGCGGTGACCGCGCTTGCTTTAGCCGCCACCGCTGTAAACGTATCTCCCATCCCGAGCGTCAAGATCCACACCATGGCGCCGTACGCCAGTTTCACAAGCCAGCCGAGCACCCAGGTCGCCAGTCCCCCTACGAAAAGGAGCACCGCCTCGTACCATACCAGGCGGTAGGGCTCGCTGAACGCTGCTGAGAACGTTTCTGTGATCACCTCGAAAAAGTCCCCCTTCGTCCCTGCGGTTATTCCGGGGGCAAGGAGAAGGGAAAAGAAGAAAACAATCACAAGCGCAACCAAGAAGAAACAGATTCCCAGCCAAATCGGGCTGAGGCCGACGACCGGGATTATTCCCACGTAGGGGATCCTGCCGAACAGGCCCAAGACCAGGCCGCACACAGTGATGCCTACAATCACCGCCAGTATTCCAAGCGGGCCCAGAATAGCGTCTTTTGCATGTTTTTTCGCAAAGCCGTAAAGCTCTCGGTAAGTGAAGAACGTCTCGCCCTTAAGTTCGAGGAAAGCCGCCCGCGCAACCGCGGTTGCACCGAACAGGAAGCATGCGGCCAAAGCCACAACGCCGATTAGCCACAGCACGTAGGACCAAATGTTTACCCCCGGAACGCCCATTACGCAGGGAAGAAGACCGTGCGTGGCCCATACCTCGTCCAGTACCGCCTTCCCGGCCTCTCCCTTCCCGGCGGCCGCCAAGCCCAAGAAGGTGAACGCCGAGTAGACGATATAGCCGACAAAAAGCGGCGGAAACAGAACCCAGATCTTCTGGAGGCTGAGGGCCATGCGCGGCGCCTTGAAAACATCGAGCCAATTGTATCGAAGCTCTTCCTTCATGCTCACTCCTCCCGGTTCCAACCTGACGTCCCCTGGTGGATACCCGCCGGCTGCGGCAGCTTCTTAGAACGTCCTCAGTCCAACCTCTCCCTGAACGGGCGGCCGGCGGGGCCTTCTACGAGGACCCGCCACATGCTACCATGAAAGGAAGAGGCGGCCAAGGCATGCTGATTACCAGCGTTATCGGCTTTTTGCTGTGCAGCTCTCCAGGTGTAGTGAGGCTCTCGGACGGGCGTACATTCTCCGGGGACATTGACCTGCCCGCAGTGCGTCTCTATCCGAGTGGGAAGAGAGGTCTGCGGAGGATCGATCCCCGGGACATCGCCTTGATCCGGCTTTGGGTGGAACGCGAGGAGCTGAAACAGGCCTGGGTTTTTGTGGAAGAAAGCTCACCTGAAAAGCTTAAGCTTCCCTCTTCCTATCCGGTAAGGCGTTACCGGGCTGAGGTCGTGCTGCGCTCGGGCGCGCGGCTTACCGGCAGGCTTGTCCCTGTCAGTTTCATGCTTTCGCTGCCGGAGGAGGACTTGACTTTTGTGCTCAGGTGTAATCAGACGGGCAAACCGGGTCAAAGTCTTGAGGATCTGCTGTATGTGCGCGAGGTCCAGCTTGTCCGGGAGGTGCCGCCGGAAGCCGCGTTGGCCGGCTTGGAGGGGCGGCTGCCGGGAGCCGTTCGGGTCGTGCTTCTCAGGAAGGGCGGCGCTTCGGCCTTCCGTTCTTTGTGCAACTCGACCGGACGCTTTGTGCTTGAGGGACTTCTGCCGGGAACTTACGACGTTTTTGTTGTGGGAAAGGGAGCCCTTGCAGGACCGAACCTCGGCCGGCCGCTTTCCAAGGCGCAGAAACGACAAGCGGAGAAGGTGTGCCGCAACGCCAGGGAATTCTTTCCGGAGCGGAAGATCCTGCTCGCAGGATACATTCACCCCAAGGAGGGTAAGCCTGCCTTGAGAATGCTTGTGGGCCTAAGGCGCAAAGGACGAACAAGCGCCGGGAACAGGTGCTATCTGAGGTTCGATTTGTGGGAGCTTGAGAAAGCAACCGGCAAGTGGGAGATCGCAAGGCGGGTTTTCCTTTTCAGGTCGGTCGAACCCGCGGGAAGCGCGGGCCGGTTTCCGAAGGCACGCAGCTTCGCGTCGCTTTCGGGGTTGAAGCTTACAGGCGGGGCGAACAAGTTACCGGATCTTCCCCGGGTGCGGTCATTTCTGAACGCTTCTGGAGGCAAGCCATGACTCCTAGGTTGAGGCGGGCGCTTGAGGACGTGCAGGCAGCCTACGGAAGGACGGTGGCGGCACGCGGTGCTGCCGTACTTGTCGGCTCCGCAGGAGCCGGCGTAGTTTTACTTGTAGGGCTTGACAACCTGTTGGGGCTGCCTTCATGGCTCAGGTGCACCCTTGGGGGGGCATTGCTGCTTTGGCTGACTCTGGCTTTCTGGAAGTTCCTGATCCGGCCGCTTCTTACCGAGAGGCCTCCTGAATTCTGGGCTTTGCTTCTTGAGAGAAAGTTCCCCGACCTTGACTGCCGTCTCATAAACACGCTCCTTCTGGAAGCTTCGCCCCGCGGTCCGCTTGCAGATCAAGTGGCGCGCCTCACCGCGCGCGAAGCAGACAAACTGCTCAAAAAGGCCACCGTTGAGCCGCTTCTTGAGAAACGCCCGGTCCTGCGCGCCTCCATGTTCGCTGCAGGCGCTTTGTGCGCCTTTGTGCTTTACGCACTGCTTCTACCCTCTTGGTTTTCAAACGGTTTTCACAGGTACCTGGCGCCTTTCGGATCTGTAAATCATCTTGGAGCGCCCAAGTTTGTTGTGAAACCGGGTGACGTAAAGGTCAAGCCGGGTGAGATCGTTACCGTCGAGCTTCTTTTTGAAACGCCCGAAGTCCCGGCGCAGGCTTTTGTCCGAAGGGGTGATTCCCGGTACGCCATGAGCTTTGACGGCCGGGGCTTTCGCTTCTCATTTCCGCCTGCAGGCAGCAAAAGCTTCAAGTATCGCGTTGAGGCCGGCGGAGCGCGTTCGCCCTGGTATACGGTGACGGTGGTCCAGCCCCCTTCGGTCGTGGCACTCACCCTGATATACCGGTATCCGGATTACACAGGGGTTCCCGTGCGTTTCGAAGAAAACGCCGCAGGGCCTATTTCCGCGCCTAAGGGAACGGTCGTTGAGATTCGAGCTCGAGCCGACAGGCCGTTGAAGTCGGCACGCGTGCGCTTTTGCGGCGAAGATCTCCCGCTCTCGGTGCAGAAGAAGGTTTGGGCCGTGGGGCGCGTTACGCTTGAAGAGAACGGTTCGTGGAGTCTGGCGGTTGTAAGTGCGAAGGAAGGCCTTGAAGGAGGTCGAAGAGAGTACCCTGTGCGGATCGTCCCTGACAGGCCTCCCGAAGTTACCTTTGTCGCGCCGAAACGCGGCCGGCGTTTCAGTCCTGGCAGAGGTGTTGCTGTTCTTTTGCACGGGCGGGATGACTTCGGCCTGAAGGAACTCTTTCTGCAAGCGGCTCTTTCGCCTGAGGGCCCTTGGCGTAGGCTGGGCGGAGTTGGAGGCCGAAAAGCCAGGACGTTTCTCCAGTACCATGTGAAGGTGAGGCCCCGCGGGGAGAAGCTATACCTTCAGGGAGGCGCAACTGATTTCGCAGGCAATTCGAGCTTTACGGAACCGCTTCTCCTGAGCGCTCTTTCACCGGAAGAATTCAAGCAAAGAGAGCTGAGTGCCGCAGGATCGGCGCTGCTTTCGCTTACTCGAATCCTGGAGCTGCAGACGGGCCTGAAGGGGAAAACCGAGGTGGTGGTGGAGAACCCCGCACGCTCCGCTGTGCTTGAGTGCCGCGCGGAAGAAAAGCGGATAGTCGGTTTTTCGCTTGATCTGCTGAGCAGTTGGGATCGAACGGGGCTTTCCGCGGCACAGCGGGTCCGCTTCAATGCGATAGTGCGGGGGCCCATGGACGAAGCCGTCCGACTTTTCGATCGCGCAGCGATTTCGAAACAACCTGTGCCTGTGCTGCGAAGATGTTTGGACGTCCAGGCGGAAATCATCAGGAAGCTCAGGGAACTGATAGGCGATCTGGAGGATCTGGCTTCGGAGTTACGCGCGCAGGAAGAAGCAGGAGAGCGGGGTTTGCTTCAAAAGGCACCGCGCAAACGCGACGCGCTCGGGCGGATAGCAGACAAACTGAAGGAATTCGTTTCGGAGCAGAAGCAGATTGTAGAGGCCAGTGAAAAACTTCTTGATGTGCGGGTGGACGATTTTTCGGCCGACGGAGAAGCTGAGATCGCCAAGCTGGCTGAGGCTGAAGAAAGGTGGGCGGGTATCGTGGCGGGGCTTGCCTCTGATTTCGCAAAGTTGGCGCCTCAGGATATGGCCGACGCGACTCTTGTAGATGAACTGCTTGAAGTTTTCAGCGAAGTTGATGCCGCCTCCCGCGCCCTGAAGCAGAAAGCCGTTGAGATCGCCGTCCCGCTGGAGCAGAGTGGTTTGGAGCTTGCCGAAGAGCTTACGGTCAACATAGAAAGGTGGCTTGCAGATGAGCCCGACCGGATCCGCTGGTCAATGGAAGATCCGCCGGTTGCGGTTGAAGTGCCGCTTGTGGATCTACCCAGAGAGCTTGAGGATATCGTGGGCGATCTGATCGATGACGAAGAAGCCATGACAGAAGATGTCGAGGACGTGACGAGCGGGTGGATCGATTCGTTGAACGAGGGAGCGGGGTGGACTGCAATGGACGGCCCGATAAGCAACATGAGCGCCCGCGGTGTGACAGGCAACCTTCTTCCCAATCAAAGCGAAGTAGGGGGGCGGAGCGGTGAAGGCCGCAGCGGCCGCTCGCACGGCCAAATGGTGGAGAAGGAAGCGACAGGCAAAGGGGGCCGGCCTACACCTACGCGCGTCACCCCGGATCCCTTTGAAGCGGGACAGGTCCTTGACAGAGGAAAGGATCGCACTGGAGGGGCTACAGGCGGCGGAAAACTTGCAGGGACGGCCCCGGGAGGACTTCTGGGCCCTGCTTCGCCTGACCTGGGGGAGAAACTCAGGCGGTTGGGTCGCGCGCAGGCACAAGCCCTCACCAAAGCCCAGAGGGCCAGGAGACGTCTCAGGGCTTTGGGGATCCCTACGGAGAGCCTGGAGGGGGTCATCGAGCTCATGCAGCGGTTTGAGCGGGCGGTGAAGTCCGGCCGGCCTGCGGATCTTGCCGGACTTCGGGAGAGGATCGTACGGCGTTTGGAATCACTGCGAGCTGAAGCGGGAGAACGCGTCGGGCGGATGCTCGAGGGAGAAAACCCTGTGCTTGAAAGGGTCCGCGATCGAATGGCGGACGCCGCTAGTGAGCCTGTACCTGAATCCTACAGGCAATTCGTTAAGAGTTACTACGAAGCTTTGAGCGGGTACTTGAAAAAGACCGGAGCTGAGAGCAAGTGACGGCACTTCTTGCAGGCTTTCTGATCTGGGCTTCAGCCGCAAAGCCCCAAGCCGCGCAGGGGCTCAAGCCCGGGAACCTTGTTCCGAACGGCGGTTTTGAGAAAGGCTCAAAGGGCGTTCCGGCATCATGGCAGCGGCCTGATGGACTCACTTCTTTTTGGGTGCCTGCTCCGAAACGCAAGGGCCGGTGCTTGAAAATAGACACCGACGTGCTTAAGGAGCAGTACAGAGAGAGGCAGAAAGAACTCAAGAAGCGGCCGGTTCCGCCTCCACCGGAGAAAAAATCCACAGCCGGAAAGAAGTACTCCACTGTGGCTGCGGTTGAAGGCGTCGCTTTTTACTCGGATTGGATTCCCGTTAAGCCCGGCGTTGCCTACGAACTTCTTGTGGATGTACGGACCGAGAGAGGATCAAAAGCTCCGAAAGTATTTGTAAAGGGATATGTCGAGGATCCCCGCAGACCTCCGGGATACCGGAGGCGCGTCGCTTACAAGAAATACCTGACTTGCAAGGCGTCACCGTCTTGGCGGACTTTCAGTATGACCTTCCACCCGACGGCACGCACTCCCCGCGTAAAGTGGATAAGGGTCATGCTCTTTGCTTATTGGCCGCCCGGAGTTTACTACTTTGATAACGTCGTAGTGCGTCCTGCTGTTGACGTGCAGGAGAAAGGCGGGGAATCGGGCAAAGGGGAAGGCGGGAAAAAGCGATCAAAGAAAAAGCCGGGCCCTGAGAAAAAGGCTCCGGAGAGTAAAGGCTTCCGGGAGATCGGATCGTAGGGAGAGAAATGGGGAATTTGAGGCTGAATACAGGTCTCTTGCTTCTTTTGGGCGCCGTGGTGTGCGCCGGGCCCGACCCAAAGGATGCCGTCCCTGATTGGTACCACCCGGCATGGCGCTACAGGCGCCGTTTGTTTGTGCGGGCGCCGGGGACGAAACCTCTTCGGGTCTCAGGCACGGCTGTCGTTAGATTTGTGACCTTGGGCAGGCCTGCTCCCGACGGCTCGGATATAAGAGTTGTGGTCGACAACAGGCGGCAAGTCCCGCATGTGCTTTTGGACTGGGGCCGGGAAGACACAGCCCTTGTTGCTTTTCGAGTGCCTGATTCGGCAAGGCTTTACTACGTTTACTGGGGGAATCCGAAAGCCCCCAAGAGGCAGCAACGCAGGCTTGAGGCCGGAAGGGGGTGGTGGCCTGCGAATCTTCCAAAGGCAGGACTTTATTGTGAGATCCGGCGCCTGGGGCCGGGCAACGGCGACAGCTGGGAAAACATGCAGGCTCTTATAGCTGCAAGCAGGGAACGACTCGGCTTCGACCGGATGAAACGGCTTGCACTCGGTGTGAATCCTTTCGGTGAGAGCCGGGACTACTTGGCTTGCTGGTATGGATACCTCTCGGTTCGAAAAAGCGGCGATTGGCGTTTTGCAACAAACAGCAACGGTCCTTCGTTCGTGCTTGTCGACGGTAAAGTGGTGACCTCATGGCCCGGCTGGCACAGCGCCCGGGGAGGAGCTTCGGGCAAGCACAGCGGTACCGTGTATCTGTCGCGCGGCACCCACAGGTTCGCGTACTTCTTTGCCGCTCGCGGAAAGAGCAACGGCCACGTATGCGGGATTCAAGGCCCGGGCGAGAAGAAGCTGCGTGTAGTTTCAGAGGAAGATTTCGTACCTCTTGTACGCTGCAGCGCAGGGCCGCTTGAGGAACTCGGATCCGAAGACGTGCTTGATTTCAACTGGACTCTTACAGCCGATGCAGGCCTTTCGGATCTTGATATCTGCAGCGTGAAATTTGTAGACAGATCCAAGCTCGCCGACCGCAAGATCGTTTCATGGCGCTGGGACTTCGGCGACGGCCAGCATGCGGAAGGCCGCACTGTGGAACACGTTTATCTCTCGCAGGGAATTTACACGGTTGAAGAGGCGGTCGTAGCTGCGGGTGGAACCGTCTTCCGAAACGTGGCCCGCATTGCGGTGTTTCCAAGAGGAGGCCGCCGGCTTACGGCCCGCCGGATAGTGGATGCCACGAGCTCTTACCGCCTGCAGGAGCTGGAAACCCGCGCTCTTTGGAATCTTACAGCCTGCAGGTGGGAAGACGGCCGGGAGAATCTACGGCTTTTTTACCAGGCGGCACAGGAACTTTTTGCAAGGAGGCCCAAGTGGAAGGAAGGGTTTGCGAAGTACGCTGAGGCTTTGCTCAGGCACCTTTTTTTCAGAGATCCCGAGGCAACGGACAAACTGGTTACATATCTGCTTTCGCAGCCGGTCCCGCCGGATCTCTTCTGCCGGGCTTCTCTTGTGGGAAGCGCGAACCTGCGGTTCCTGTCGGATAAGCCTGAGAAGGCCGTAGAACTTCTTGAAGCAGGGGAGCGGAAGGCCGCCCGGGCCGCACTTAAGGACAAAGAGCTTCTCTTTGGAGTTCTGCTTGCTGAACTTCGCGGCAAGAAAACCGCTGCTTCTCCAACCGGGGCGCTTCAGATCGATCCGAAGAAGCTTGTTGCTGCTGGAGGCGAGCTTTATTCGCTTGAGCGTTTCCTAAGCGAAGGGAAGTACGGCAGGGCGTGGGAGGCTCTTTGGCGCCGCATTGAAGCCGCCCCGGATACGATTGTGGAGGCTCCGTTTCTTCGGGCCCGGATCCTGAAAGCTGCAGGTTATCAGAAAAAGGCGATCAAGGAGCTTGAGAAGGCATTGAATCCTTCATGGGGACTGAGGCCGGACCAACTGAGCGAAGCCCTTCGCCTCGCTGTATCGCTTTACAAAGAGTTGGGCCGGGAGGCGAAAGCGCGGGAAGCAGAGAAGCGCCTTGCGACTCTTCAAGGGGAAGAGGAAGAGTAAAGACGGCCTCCTGATTCTTCTTGCCGCGCGGACTGAAGCTTCGCTGAAACAGGCCCTTGTATCCCACTTGTAGTGCGCATACACTTGGCCTCTTCGGCCTGCAGCGGACGGGCCGGCCGGAAGCGCTGGTACGACGGACGTACGGGGGACGGTGCCATGACGCTTGTAATCTTTCTCAGCGGGCTTTTTGCTTTGGCTTTGGGGTATCGGTTCTACGGACGTTTCGTTGAAAAGAGACTCGACGTTTCGCCGGAGCGGCCTACGCCCGCGCACACCATGTCCGACAACCTCGATTACGTTGCAGCCAAGCCGCTTGTACTCTTCGGGCACCACTTCAGTTCCATAGCAGGCGCCGGTCCCATAGTGGGACCGGTGATGGCTGCAGCGGCTTTCGGATGGCTTCCGGCCGTCATTTGGATCGTTTTGGGCTCTATATTTATCGGCGGCGTTCATGACCTTTCAGCGCTTGTTGCCTCGATCAGGCACCGGGCGAGGTCCATAGCCGAGGTGGCGCTTGAGGAGATCTCCCCCGGAGGCAGGACGCTGTTTTTGATCTTTGTCTGGTTTGCGCTTGTTTACGTGATCGTTGTTTTCTTGGATTTGACCGCAGGGACTTTTAAGGAGGATCCGGGTGTTGCAAGCTCTTCCGTCATGTACATCGGGCTTGCGCTTCTTTTCGGCCTTACGGTTAACCGAGGGGTACAAACTCTGAAAGGAGGGTCCCTCATTTTCGTCCCGCTTGTCTTTGTGGGCATATGGCTGGGGCAGAAGCTCCCTTTGAACTTGCCCGTTGCACAGCCGGCGCAGGTGTGGAATTTCATACTTTTGGGCTATTGCCTGATAGCGTCGGTTCTGCCCGTGTGGTTGTTGCTTCAGCCGCGGGATTACCTGTCCTCATACCTGCTTTTCGCCTGCCTTGCTGGCGGGCTTGTAGGTGTGGTTTTCTCAGGCGGGTCTCTACCTGCCGAGTCGACCGGGCTTCCCGCCCTGGTTCACCTTCGGGATCCTGCGCTGGGTTTTCTTTTTCCCGCGCTTTTCGTCACGATCGCATGCGGCGCCTGTTCCGGCTTTCACTCGATAGTTGCATCAGGCACTACCGCCAAGCAGCTTTCGAACGAAAAGTATGCAAAACCGATCGCTTACGGGGGCATGTTGCTTGAGGGGGTACTGGCTCTCATATCACTGCTTGCGGTCATTATCGTAGGTGCAAAGGCAGCGCAAGGCACAAAGCCCACGATGGTTTTCGGGCAGGGTATGGGCTACCTGCTTAGCTGCGTGGGCCTGCCGCGGCAGCTCGGAACCCATTTCGGAGCGCTTGCCATCTCAACATTCTTGCTTACAACTCTAGACACCTGCACTCGACTTGCCCGCTACGTGCTCGAGGAGCTACTCGGTCTGCCGCGCGGAAAGATTGGAAGCGTATTGTTCGCCACGATCCTCACACTGGCGCTTCCGCTTCTTCTCACACAGGTCACCCTGCACCTGCCCAACGGAAAACCGGCTCCCGCTTGGCGGGTGGTGTGGCCTGTTTTCGGCGCGACAAACCAGCTTTTGGGCTCCCTCGCGCTGCTTGTGGCCGCCGCTTGGCTTCGCAACTTGGGAAGGCGCCACGCTTTTGTGGTGCTGCCGATGATCTTCATGTTCAGCGTGACGCTGCTTGCACTCGCACAGCTTGTCGTACACAACTGGGGTACCAACAGCATCGTAAGCGGTATTTCGGGCGGACTCTTGATTCTCGCCGTGCTTCTTATAGCTGAAGCTTTGCGAAAGGTGTTTCTTTTGCCCCCCGGACGCGCCGCAGCGGCCGCGGTGCAGAATCCACACGCTGCAGATCACAGGTGAGCTCTCAGAGCGGGCGGCCTTCAGTAAACGGCGCCCAGTAGATTCACAAGCTGGTTGATCGGTGCCGCCTCGCGGGCGTCCTCAACCGATTCTCGTATTTCAACAAGCAGTTTTTCAGCGTGTTCGTAAACATCGGGTTCATTAAGAAGCCGCGGTATGGTTCCTTTCCCCGTGTTGAGCTTAAGCGCAACGTCGCGGAGCGCCTCGAGGGACCGGCGCCCGAGTTCCCGGGACTCGGGATCTTTGATAAGGTACGGTACCAGGCCTTCTCCTTGTACAAGCGCGCTGAGGCCTTCCGCGGCTCTTACAGCTTCATCGTAAAGTTTTTCGTCAGCCAACAGGCGGCCCACCGTTCCTTTGCCGCTTCTGATCTGGCTTGCTATTTCAGATAGATCCACGAGGGCTTGCCTCACGGATCGGCCGGCTTCCGGATCATTGAGCAGTACTCCGAGCGGGGTGTCGGTTCTGGTAAGCGACTTTCGCAGGCTGGCTACGGCTTCCGTCACATTGTCCGCAAGTTCGCGGTTCTGCAAAAGTGCGTAGAGCAATCCTCGAGGCTCGGTGACCGAAACGCTGAGGCCGTGGACGGCGCCGGTAAGATCCTTCTTCATTTTCTCGTCGTAAATGAGGGCGCCTACAACACCTTCGCGCCTGCGGATCGCTCCCACCGCATCGCGCAGGTCATCAATGATCGCGGCCAAAGCTTCGCGTTTTTCGCCGAGCACCCTGCCCAGTTCGGTGAAGAGATCCGCCGGGGTTTCGCCGTGCAGAGGCATGCCGGCCAACGTTGCAAGATCCACCCGGTCTTTTTCAGGGTGCGCAGGATCGCTGGGGGAGCCCGGATCAATGGCCAAGTACCAGCCGCCCAGGGGGCTTTTGCTCCGAATGTGAAAGGATACGTTCTTGTAGAGCACCGGCTCTTCGAAAAGGGTGGCCTCAACGACCACCTTGCCCGATTTGTTGTAAGAGATCCCCGTCACCTGTCCTATCTTCACCCCCCGAACGCGTACCTCTTCGCCTTCTTCGAGGGAGAGCACATCGTCGAAGACGATCTTAAGGGGAGCAATACGCGGGCGTGTGAGGTAGGAGAACCCTTTGATAACGACCGTTAGGTATCCGACGCCGATCACAGCGCCGAGAAAAACAAGTCCAACGATCAAGTCGCGCCGCTTCGCCACCGCATGCCTCCTTTCCAGCGCTTGGCCGAATCAGGCGCCGTGTGGACGAGAGATTTCGCGCTCTCGGTTATGGGACCCGAGGTCTCGCCGCGCACGAATTGGCGGACCACCGGATTTTCGGTCTCCCTTATTTCTTCGGGCGTTCCGATCTCGATAATTCTGCCCTCATAAAGCATGGCTATTCTATCTGCAATGCTGTAAGCGCTTTGCATATCATGTGTGACTACGACCTGCGTCGCACCGGTTACCTCTCTGGTGTGCACGACAAGCTCGTTGATAGCCGCAGCCATAACCGGATCGAGTCCGCTTGTCGGCTCGTCGTAAAGAATGATTGCGGGATCAAGCACTATAGCTCGGGCGAGACCCGCACGTTTCTTCATTCCCCCGGATACCTCTTCGGGCAGTTTGTCCCGGGCCTCCAGCATGTCCACGATTTCTAATTTACTGTCAACGATTTGCTGTATCTGCGCCTCGGAAAGCTCGGGTCTATGTTCCCGCAGCGGTAGGGCCACATTCTCGGCGATCGTCATCCAGTTAAGCAGCGCACCGCCTTGGAAAAGGTACCCGATCCGCAACCGCAGGGCCAGAAGTTCCTTCAGTTTCAATGCCGAGAGGTCCTTCCCGAAAACACGCACACTGCCGCGGTCCGGGGTAAGCAGGCCGATTATGTGTTTGAGGGTTACGCTTTTCCCGGTTCCGGATCGGCCGATAATCACCAGGGTCTCCCCCCGGCGCACTGCAAGATCCAAGCCGGCCAAGACGGGAAACCCGTTGAAGGCTTTGTACACTCCGTTCAGTTCGATAATGCCTCTCTCCGCCATGGCCGTTCGATCCAAGCGTCCTTCCGCTCTATCGTCAAGGTCGGGAAGGATCCTCCAACATGATTTTCGGGAAGTAGTCCGGCCGGAAGGCCTCCCACGCCCGATCCCGCTTCCAGCCCAAAAGGTGGCTTGCGTTTAAGGAAAGCGCCTGGCGCGCTCCGGTGCCCACGTCATCATCGGTTATAACCACGTTGAAACCGAAAGCCGCTCCGGGCTCCACCTTGCGATCCTTCATGTCGAAATCCAGACTGCGCCAAGGGAGGGCCACTTCGTAAACTATTCCGGATCGATCGTCGGTGACCCTTGCTTTGAACCGTCCCTCGGGCTTCTCCTTGTCTTCGGCGCCGCGTCGCGCCGGTCGTACCGTGAGATAAAGGGTGAGCATCTGATCGTCCATACCGGGGTACATGCCGCCGTCCCCGCGCGGATCCACATCGATGATCAAGGTGTCGCCGAGCCATCTTTCCCCTTCAGGATCGTGAGGCAGGACCATGTCGTCACGTACATCAAGAGCGAAATAAAAGTAGTTTTTGTCCCACGCGCAGAAAAAGGTGGCGGATAAGTCATCAGGGCCTTGCCATGAAGGAATCAAGTGATCGGGTCCTTGGATCGGAAGAACGGCTTGCGGACTTTCCAACCGCACGGCGGTCCGGATAGGCCAAGCTTCCTCAAGGTAACCGTCAATTGTTATATCCGCCGGTGCAGGCAGGCACCTGATTATAAGAGGTTCCTTCCGGGCGACCGATTCCTGAGCCGCGCCCAAGAGAAACCATAAGTGAAAGGCGTTCTCAGGCCTTGGCCGGCGTTCCCAAAGAATTCTGTCAAGCACTCTCAGTGCAGTGTCCGCACGGTTCCGGTTCAAAAGCAACTGCGAAAGAGTGTACGCGGTGTCGGCAAGTCCTTCCACCTGGGGGCCGGCGCCTACTGTGGTCAAAAGCAGTGCTGCAAGCGGAGGCTCCTCGCGGTAGGGATCCGCATACGTGAAAGCCGCAGCGCCCGCTTCAGTGAGAACAAAAAGCTTTTCTCCGGAGATCCTGTAATCCCGGAGCAGGCGTCCGGCCAGAAACCGGC
This sequence comes from uncultured Planctomycetia bacterium, assembly GCA_964529985.1. Lineage (GTDB taxonomy): Bacteria > Planctomycetota > UBA8108 > UBA8890 > UBA8898 > CAZGYL01. Next base: position 13,870 of record CAZGYL010000016.1, read on the forward strand.
GGACCGCAGTAGTGCCTTCGTCGAGCACCATTCCCGTCCTGAGAGAAACGGCGGTAATGCGATTGACCTCACGATCTCCGACAAAAGCAGTGCCGCCGCTCACAACGAGCGGCAATCCGGTGTCGAAGCTGCGGTAAAGTCTTCTCCTCCACTGCTTCACCACCCTGCGGCCTTGCGGAGAAAAGCGAACCAGACTTCTGGATAAATCTCCGCACAAAGCCACAAGATCGGTTCCTGCGGCCTGGATATCGGTGACGGCCTCAGCCGCGCTGAAAAAGCCCGCGAAAGTATTTCTTCCGGTGCGGCGGTCAAGCGCAATAAACCGGCAGCCCGTCTTGGACCAACCCCAGAGGTAGATCGTCTCCGGGTGGCCGGGCAGAAACCGGCAGGCCCGGGGCAGCATGCGTTCCGTTAAATAGGCCCAAACGGTCGATCCGGTCTCAAGATCGACAAGTCTTATGTTTCTTCCGGCCACAAGCACGGCTTTACCGTCGGGCAGCACTACGGGAGACAGTGAAAACCTCCCGGCCTGGCCGGTCAGGCGGAAGGTGCGTTCCGGTTTACCTGTGTTCAGGTTAACGACGGCGAATGCGGGTTCTGAGGCTGCAAAGACGATAAGCCGGCCGTTGTGTACAGCAAGCGGCGCGCGGCCGCGAAAGGCAAGAACCCGCTCCCATAGGGATTTGCCTTGTGCATCGTAAGCAACGAGTTTTTTCCCGGACAAGCACACGAATCGATCGGCACCGAACCAGGTGTCCACAATGTAGGTGGAGGGTTGATCATCCTTTCCCACGGAAACCGTTTTGGGTTCGGCGAAAAGGCCGCTGGGCCAAAGTACAACTTCCGTACGGCCTGAAGCTGCGATTACTTCCCTGTTGTCTTCCCGCAGCAAGCCCGCTTTGTTGCAATAAAGAGGAGCCTTTACAACACCCAGAAGCTTCCCCGTTCCGCTCCTGTAGAGCCGCAGGAACGAGTCTCCCCGTACAAGGAGGTACTTGTTTTCGGAATCGCCCTCCAGGTCCAGAAACCGCAACGATGCCGCGCGGTCAAGGAGATCCGTTCGCGTCCGCCAGAGGGTTTTGAGAGGCAGTTGTAGAACCGGCCCCTCTTGAGAGCGAATACGGGAGGCCTCAGCAGCATTCCTCTCTACCCACTGTGCGACCGTAAGGCGCTGTCCCTCCCAGGTTACTTGAGCCTGCGGAAAGCGTTCTTTCAACAGGCGGTACAACCTGCGCGCTTCACCGTTCTCACCTCCCGCTCGCAAGATCTCTGCAAGCTCCAGGGCGGCCTGGGGAGCGGCGGGCCCTGAGGGAAAGGCGCGGAGGTAACCGCGTAGGACATCCTTGGCCGCCTGGGAGTTTTGGTTGGCCAGATAGAATCTGGCGCACCTCAGGTAGGCCTCTCCCCCGGCCCGTGTAAAGGGAAAAGTGTACATAATATCGCGAAAGGCCTGGGCGTTCGGTGCGCTTTGCGCCCGCTTGAGCTCCGCCTGCGCTTTCGCCTCCCAGGGGGCGAGAAGTGCGCTCGGATCAGGCGCTTTCGAAAGAAGAGCTCCGATTTTTGCGGTCAAATGGGGTACTGCATCAGCTGCAAGACCCCACCTGAGCACCACTACGGCTTCAGCTCCTTGGCGCTGGGCCCGTTGGGCGCGCGCCAGCGCCTCGAAATAGGTGTCCAAAGCCTGCTTCAGCTCGCCTATGCTTTCGAAGTACGCGGCTTTTGTCAGAAGTGCGTCAACAGCTTCACGGTCATTGGGCGCAAAATACTCATGCGTGCGGAACTTGATCAGAGCAAGCTGAATATCCGGAGGAGGCTTCAGTTCGAGCCAAGCACCCAGAAGCCTTGCAACCTGCAGACGCTCGCGTTTTTCTTCGGGCACCACATAGCGGGGCGCCGTGGTTATGTATCCTTCCAGCAGGTTGAAGGCGGTCTTGAAGTCTCCTGTCTTTAGCGCGACATGAGCCTGTTTGAGGCGGAGTAATGATTGAGGCGCGGTGGCGCTGTCCAAAGAGGCTATGTCTTCTGCAAGCGGCCGGTAGAGGTCGAGCCCTCGACGGTGTGCAACTATCGTACCCCACGGGCAGGGCAGCAGTGTGCCTCCTCCGCCTGCTGTTTCCCATGGATACGTGGCTTGAACCTTACCGCTCTTGGGAACGAAAACTACGAGACGATCGCGGAACGGAAGAGCCAATGCCCCCGGCTCTACATGGCCGCGTCCCACCGTGCGCCCGGGAAGTTCGACTTCATAAACGAGTGAACCGGGAGGCCCGTCTTTCAAATCGATCCGGCGCAATGTACGCCCGATCATGTACAGGGCGCCGTCGTAAGGGCCCAGGAAATAGTCCGCTCCGCGTCTTTCAATCCGCCCCTGCAACGCGCCGGTCCACAGATCAAAAAAAAGCAGTTCGTTGGAATCCTGCGGCGCAAGGATCACGAAGTTTCGCCAAACCACCGGCGGTGTGGGACGCCACCTGTCTTCCCTTCTGATGCTGTACTTACAGGCCAAAACATCCATGCGCGGATACGTGCGCAGGAAAAGAATCGCTCCATCGCCCTGATCGCATGCCGCTATAAAGCCTAGGTTGGGGCAGAAAAAAATCCTGCCGGCTTCATTTACAAGAGGAAGCGGGGTTGAGCCCAGACGCAGAAAATCCCGCGTTTCAGCGGATCCGACCTTACGTTCCCACAGGAGTTTGCCGCTCGGTGCTTCCAGGCATAGAAGACAAGCTGCAGCGCCTCCCGCCCTGTGGATCACGACCCCGATGTAGAGTGAGTCGCCGACCAAAAGAGGCGGCGTAACCGCGATCGAAGGTTCTACCTCGGGAGGTTCGTCGCTCAGAAAGAGGTCTTCGTTTTCGGTAAGGTGAAGGAATCGCGTCCAGAGAATCGATCCGCTGCTGCCGGAAAGACTGCAGATCCGATCCGGTCTTGCAACGTAGACAGCGGATCGGTCCACAGCCGGCGTCAAGATCGCGTCGCGCAGCGATGTGCGAAGGCGTCCTAAATCCGTTCTCCACAGCAGGCGTCCTCCGACAGCGTTTACAGCAAGCACAACCGAGCCGTTTGTTGCAAAAAAAACATCTCCCGCAGCAACCGGAGCGCACGCAGCTGCATTGAGATTGCGAAAGGAAACTTCTTCCTGTGGCAGATTGAATCGAGCGCGTATCGAGCCGAGTCGCACGCCGGTAACCGGCGAGGCCCACGGGCCGTAGCGGATACTCCGGATACCGGCGGATTCCTGCTCTGCTTCTATGCGTGAGAGCACGCGGGCAAGGTCCGGATCACCCGCCGGTTCCACCACGATACCGGCGGCCGCTCCTTCGGAAAGCCGTGCGGCTGCGCGGGCTGCAGCGAGGTACCAATTGCGTTCGGCTTGGGAAGTCGCGCCGGCAGCCAAAAGCTTGTACACGCGCAGGGCGCTTTGCAGGCCGCCTTTCTCAAAAAGCCTGGCGGCAAGAGGGGGACCCAGCCGGCGCCTCAGTTCGGGGTCTGCGACGGCGAAAAAAATCCGCAGGCAGCGGCGGTCGTCCTCCGCGGGAGTGCATGACTCAAGGATGCGCCTTCTGGCCTCCCGACGTGCTCCCGCATCCAGCTGTTCCCACAGCTTACCCAAGCGGTCCCAAGGTGAAGTTGCAAAGCGTGCGGAACGAGCGACAGGTTCCTCCGGGCCGGGGGCGAGCAATGTCGTCAACAGACGGCCGAGACGATCCAGTACGAGCTGACTGCGGTGCGCTTGAAGAGCATCCTCCAGATCCGCAAAACGGGTTTCCAGCCGGTCGCTGGTGCTGAAAAAGACGTTCGCTCTTCCCTGAGCGCAGGCGATCGAACCTAAGAAAAGAAGTGAAAGAAGAACATATCCTCGCATGCTTCGCCTACAGCATAGGGAGGCGGATCAATATGGCCGCCGTACGGCCCCTGCGGAACGGAGGAAAATTATAGCCCCGGTGGTCGATGCGGGCAATGTGCGGGAGGTTTGAGTTTCTCTGATCCTTTCACCTATATAAGCGTGCACGATTCGTAGAATCTTGTTCTTTGCTCTCGTTCGTGGTCAAGACTGCGAAAGACCAATGTCGTACGTAAGGTTTCGGCTCAACGCCTCTCAGAGAAAAGTCGAAAAGGTTCGGGTGAACTCGGACAGCTTGGCTTCCGGCCGTCTCTTGAAATCTCCCCCCCGTCCCCCCTTTTCGGGGGAAACGGGGTGCGCCCGCTAACGCGGGCACCCAGCGGCGAAAGGGTGTCTACGAATTACGCACGGTCATATAGGAGGGCCCGGAGAAGTTTACATCAAAATTGCGGGACATCGCTGCGGCGTAGTGCAATCTCCGGAAATTGGATAAAATTAGCCACGATTCGGCTGTTTCGTTATAGGAAGTCAAGATTCGTCACATAGAGGCTACCCTGAAGATTCGGAACGGATTAGGTAAAAACTTCGTCGCATGTGGAATGACCGATCACTATGAGAAAGTTCGATGTCTATAGTGAGCAGTACGACGCCGCGCTGCGGCGAGGGCTCTGGGTTTCCGGGGAGAGCAAGGAATACTTTGCAAAAGCGCGGGTCGAGTTTCTCGCTAACCTCTTCGAGCAAATGAGGTTTACGCCGAGATTAGTGGTTGACTTCGGGTGCGGCGTTGGAAGTTCCGTGCCTTACTTGCTACGGATACTCGGCGCTGAGAAAGTAATAGGCTTAGATGTTTCTCGCAAAAGTCTTGAGGTCGCGCGCCGCGCGCACTCGGGGCTCGCCGCCAGTTATCGGCTCGTGGACGAGTACGCGCCGGAGGGAATCGCGGATGCGGTTTTCTGCAGCGGGGTGTTCCATCACATTCCGCTGGGATGTCGTCGTGAAGCCATACGATACGTATCCGCCTGTTTGCGCTCGGGAGGCTTCCTTGCCCTTTGGGAAAATAACCCGTGGAATCCCGGCACGCGCTTTGTCATGTCGAGAATTCCGTTCGACCGGGGCGCGGTGATGCTCTCGCCACCGGAAGCTACCCGGCTCGTGCGCAGTCCCAGAGATATGCGAGTGATGCGCATAGATTACCTCTTTTTCTTTCCCAGCTATCTAAGATTCGTCCGATGGCTGGAACCAAGATTGTCGCGACTTCCTTTGGGGGCCCAGTACCAGGTTCTAGCACGGAAGTGTAGAGTCTGAAGCAAGGAGTAGCGTGACACCGCAGAAGCAGGAAGAGTAACGCTGTGTAACGCGTCCGGCAGATGTGTAACAAGTGGTTAAAGTTTGGTCAGAACGCTGAATTGCCGATATTCCCAATAGGCCTGAGTGTGGAGCAGGTTTTCGAAGTGTAAGGAGGAGCGTCACGCAACTAACACGGGCTCTTCGACCATGACCCAACACAATAGCACTCAAAAAGA
>CAZGYL010000017.1:0-19211 GCA_964529985.1 uncultured Planctomycetia bacterium
CTTCATCCGGTGCAGCCGCGGCGTAGGAGCTCTTATGGGATCACAACAGTCTGCGCCTTTGTTGCACCGGGCGCGGCGCCCGGCGGCCTGACCGCTGAACAATCGATCTACTGCCTCAAAGTCGTAAGAATTCCGGCTGGCGGTTGTCTTGAACCTCCCGGGCGCCTCGAACGCAGCTTCGCACCGACGGAAACCCGGCCGCTCGAGTGGCGGGAGGTACCCGCATACAGGCTGGGGGAGGTGCTTGCTAAGGTCCTCCAGTTGCTTCTTGATTCCCGGCTCAGATCTTCCAGGGATCGCGGCGCGGCCTGTCCAGCCAGCAGCTTGCTTCAAAGTCGTCGATGATCTCTTCGGTGTCGGGGTTCCACCTGATTCTGCGCTTCAGAAAGTAGGCGATATTGCCCAGGTGGCACACGGTCGCCGTCCTGTGAGCGATCTCAACGTCCCGGAAGGGCTTTTTCCGCGTAAGCACGCAGTAAATGAAGTCCCCGATTATGCCCCCGTGCCCTCTGTAGCGCGGCATGTCGACAGGTCCCGGCGCCTTAAGCGGCGGAATGCGCCCCTTGGTTCCCACGAAGGTTATATTCATACGCGAGCCGGGGGCATGGTACATCCTCAGCCCGTTCTTAAACACATAGGTGAGCCATTTGTTTTCCTTGCAATCGGGGGGTATGACCTCCACCGGCCCGGTCTTCTCAAGACCCAGGGCGAAAAGTGCGCCCCCGAACTTATGCCCGCCCCAGTCGGTCATCATGCCTCCGGAGTAGTCGAACCACGTACGCCATCCTTTGCCGCCGAGTCCGTAAGCACCGCTGCAGCGCCAGGGGTGGTAGGGAGCATCAGGGGCCGGCCCGAGCCACATTTGCCAATCCAGATCCTTTGGAATCGGTTGGCCCGGATAGAAACACAAGCGGGAAGGACCTCCAACATCCACATAGACTTCCTTTATTTCGCCTGCAACGCCGCTTCGCACGGCTTCAGCCAACCGGCCGTAATCCCCGAGCACCCGCTGGCTGCCGGAGGAAAAAACGCGCTTGTACTTCCGCGCCGCCTCAACAAGCAGCCTACCTTCACGGATCGTAAGTGTCAGGGGTTTTTCACAGAAAACATCTTTACCGCTTTTGCATGCGTGAATGCCTATAATCGCATGCCAGTGGTCTGGTGTTGCGATTGAAACCGCATCAATGTCATCACGTGCAAGCAGCTCCCGGAAATCTTTGTATGTCTTGCAATCTTTTGAATTGTAGTGCTTGTCGACTATGTTCTTGGCTCTCGTGCGCTTTGAGCCGTACACGTCGCATACGGCAAGCACACGCACTTCCGGCCTGCTCAGAAAGACCTTCATGTTGTGGGTCCCGCGGCCTCCGACTCCGATGCAACCCAAATTGATGCGTTCGCTGGGCGCCCAGCCGTCTCCGGCGCCGATCACCGAAGGCTCGACCACAAGAGGAAAGGCAAGAGTTGCTCCCGTTTTCGCCAGGAATGATCTGCGGCTTTGTTCTTTTTTTGCGCTCATGTCGTTCTCCTTTACCTTGCGGGCTGATCCAAAAGTTCAATCCTTTATTGTGCATCGCCCCTGGTCCGGATTCCAGACATCGCCGCCGATCGGGCGGTAAACGGCCTTCGGTCCGGATAAGGACGGCCTAAGGTTGATCAGACGGCTCGAGCTTATTTGTCGCACGCCGCCCGAAGCGCCTTATAATCGAAAGAAAGTATGCCCTGGGTTGGACGGCGGGCTTGCTGCAGTCGGATCGCGCTTTGGAGGCCCTGCCGGGCGGTATCTATGAAAATCGCGGTCGTCTGGCTCCTCATTGCAAGCCCTGTTTGCGGGGCCGAGATCAGGCTCGCGGAGATTTTCTATAATCCGCCTTCAGGGGAGCAGGAGGAATTCTTGGAGCTCGAGGTTACGGCCGGAGGCGATCTGACGGGTTTCTCGGTAAGAGGCGGAGTCGATTTCGTTTTTCCTGAAGGGTCATTTGCAATCAGAGGGCAGATAATCGTTTTGGCCAAGAACCCGGCCTTTTTGCGCAGCCGGTACGGCGGACTGTCCCAGCACTGCGCCTTATTCGCTTACAGCGGAGTTTTGGACAGAGGCCGCGAAACCCTCAGATTGTGCGACGCAGCCGGCGGGGTGATTGAGAGTCTTACTTATGAAAGCGATCCGCCGTGGCCGCCGCTCGCCGACGGTTTCGGGAAAGCACTTGTGCGGGTCTGCCTCGAAGCCGATCCCTCGGATCCTTTCAATTGGATTTGCCTGGATCCCACGCCGGGGGGCGGGGAGCGGGAAGAGATTTGTCCGCCTCCGGTCGAGCCCGCACCTCCTGTTGTCATAAACGAGATCATGTATCACCCGCGGGGCGGAACAGTTGACGAGCGGAGATACGAGTTCATAGAACTTTACAACAGAAGCAGTGCTTCGATCGATTTGAGCGGGTGGCGTCTGGCCGGAGCCGTCACTTATGATTTCCCGCCTCAAAGCAGTATCGATGCATGGCGTTATTTTGTGATCGCAAAGGATCCCGGGAGTCTTCGAAGTGCATATCCCGGAATCGACTCACCGGTTTTAGGTCCCTACAGCGGTGATTTGCAGAACGGCGGGGCTAAGATCGTTCTTATCGGGCCCGACGGTCGAGGCGTCGATTCGGTGACGTACGATGACGATCCGCCCTGGCCGGTACGCGCAGACGGATACGGAGACATCCCGGGCCGTGGGGCTTCACTTGAGAGGCTGTGTGCGGAGAAACCGGCAGGGCTTGTTGCAAACTGGGTGGCTTCTCCTGCGGACGGCGCCACGCCGGGCCGGGAAAACTCCCGCAAAGTCTGCGAGCTCCCGCCGATTGCTCTTTCCGTTGAAACCGCTCCCGCTTCACTCCGACCCGGTATGGAAATCCAGGTGCGGGCGATTCTTTCGCGAAAGCTTCCGGCTGAGAACCTGCGCCTTGTCTTTATGGCCTGCACAAGACCAGAAGAGCCGAGTGAACCCGAAGCCGAGCCGGTTCTCCTTTTGGGTGACACCTACGAGGGGATTATTGCTCCCCAGCCGCCCGGAACCCGGGTCCGTTATAGGCTTGAGGTTCGAAAAGAGGAGCGTTGGATCCCGCTTGCACCACGCCCGGACGACCCGCGGCGTGCTCCCTGGTTCGGGCTTTTTCTGCCTGCGCGGGAGGCCGGCCGCATACGCACTTACCATATTTTTATCGATTCTCCGGAGTGGTCCCGCATGATCCAGAATGCACGAAGCGGTCGGGCCGTGGGAAATGATATCGTCCCGATTTGGAATCGGTCGGTCCCAGCGGCATTTGCTTTCGGAAACAGGCTGTACGATATCGAAATAAGGTATCAGGGCAGCCAATGGCATCGTTTGAGCGGCTTCCCAATCGAGAAGAGCTTTAACTGCCGGCGCCCGTCGGCCATAGAAGGAAACCCGCTTAAGCTGCTCGGCTTCCGGATCGGTTTTCCCCGCTATGATCAATTCGAGGGCAGGCAGGCCCTGTTTCTCAACAAAGTGCACTATGTCGGCGCGGAGACTCTTTTTTACCACGGTTTTCAGACTCTTTTCGGTTACAGACTTTTTGGACTTGCAGGAGTGCCGGCCCCTGAAGCTCGATTTGTGAGCGTGCGCCTCAACGGGTGCGCCTATCACGTTATGGTAGAGGTGGAGCGCCCCGGCGAGGAAATGATGGAGCGCTTTTTCGAGGGAGAGGGGGATCTTTTCAAAGCGGTGGGCTGCCCCCGCGGGATTTCATGGGGGTTTTGCGGCGGACCGTACGATTGGGCGGACGGAAGGCCGCTTTCGGCCCGCGCTCCTTGGTCAAAGGAGGAAGTTTATCTTTACAATTACGAACGCAAAACAAGGCGGTTCGATGGGCCGCAAGTTCTCATTGAACTTATCGAAAGCTTAGATCGAGCTTCGAGGGAAAGCGTTGAGACGCTTAGAGCCGAGCTCGCAGCGAAGTTCGATGTGAAAGAAGTCCTGCGCTACTTGGCCGTATCGAATTGGGGGTGTGCTTGGGACGATGTCTGGCAAAATTACTACCTTTTCTTCTATCACGGCGACGGCAAATGGAGAATTCTGCCTTGGGATATGGACGAGATGTTCGGAGGACCGTGTTGCTGTGCGCGTGTGGACGCCCGAACCTCTGTTTGGCGAGGCAAAAGGGGAGATCCCGACAATTGGCAGCCGGATCCGGGTATGCCAGTTTTCAACCGCTTTAAGGATTACTTCTTCAGGGCCTTCCCCGACGCATACCTCTTCACCCTGGTCAAGCTGAACAACGAAGTTTTTGATCCGGAAAAACTCGGGCACTGGATAGATGAGATCGAGGCTGTCTTAAGTTCGGAATCCGAGAATTCGCTCCTTCCCATTCAAGATTCGATACCAACGTACGCCGAGACTCTCAGGAACTTTGTTAGGGAACGACGGCGCTATGTAAACGCACAACTCATACCTATTGTAGACCCGGGCGGCGACGTACTCACCGAGGCGGGGAAACAGGTCATATTCGACGCCTCCAAGTCCTCTCCGCCTCCCGGAAGAGACGTAGAGTACACCTGGAGTAACGGTATGAAGGGAGCTACACCGGCGTTTACCTTCAATGAGGCGGGAACCAAAGAGCTCGAGCTTACTATTACCAAAACCCTGCGTATGGGAACCGAAGAAACCTTCGCACGCAGGAGCGCTTCTATAGTCGTGCGGGTGCTTCCGGCACCGAGGTGCTTCTTCCGCGCCCGGGGCGGAACTTGTGCTTTTGAGGCCGAGTCGTTTCAAGCAAATCACCCGGGTTTCCGGGTTTTTGCGGGTGCCTACTGGAAAGTAGTCGAAGATAAGGAGGCCTCCGAAGGGCGTGCCGTACGAGCTTTCGGAAGTGCGGTTGAAGCTGCTGCTCGATACAGCCTAATTGCCCCTGAGCTTAACTGGTGGGTGCTTCCGGATCGGACGGGTAAACACGTCTTGTGGATCCGCCTCAGAGGCGGAGAGAGGTTTTCCGAAACAACTGTGGCTGTCGGCTTCGATCATGTTGCTCCCTCGCCTGAGGAGTTTCTACTTGTAGAAGGAACGCGGTACCGATGGATTCCTGTGCCTGTTACTATAGCGGCCGCACGCCCTGTGCTTATTTCCTTATGGCTCGCGAACCACGGCGTGACAGTGGATAAGGCGTTCTTGACCGCAGACCCTTCGCTGTTCGTCCCTCCTCCGGACTTGGGGCCTGAATCCACGGAGGCGGCCTGCGCGGACGGGCGATTCCTACGAGGTGATACAACCGGAGACCGCACAATCGATCTGGCAGATCCCATTGCCGTATTGGCTTATTTGTTCTCGGGCCTTGAGAGGCTTTCCTGTCCGGACGCGGCCGACGCTAATGACGACGGTACATTGAACTTGGGGGATCCTGTCTATCTTCTCCAATTCCTTTTCGCCGGGGGAGCCCCTCCGCGGCCGCCTTACCCCGAACCGGGCGTGGATCCAACGCCTGACGATCTTCCGCCATGCAATGAGGGCCCTTGAAACCTCGGGCTTTTGAATCGGACGTTTAGAAAAGTCCCCGCGATCTTAAAAAATACTTACGTGTGGTTTGCCGGATCCGTATACTAGATTTTTTGGTAAGCGGAACACCCGGTGATCTCGTCGCCTTGGAACGGAGGTGGTGGGTTGTGAGGGTGGGAGCGCCGGTCTTTTCGGTCCTGCTTTATGCGGTTGCCGCATCTGCCGGATCAAGGACTATCCATAAAACTTACGATTTATCTCCGGTCGTCCCTTTACTTAAGGAGGGAGTGTGTTCCAGCGTCCGCGGAGATCGGATTGCGAAGCACGGCGATCAAAACAACGAGGTACCTGTATTCTTCTCGTTTCTGGCTTTACAGCCGGGCGAATGTGTAACTTCCCTTGACGTACAGTACGAATGGGCGGAAGGCGGATCGCCGTCCCACCGGCAGCCTGATATCACCGTGCGTCCTTCGCGTATCCTCTCACTTTCTCGTTCAGTGTTCGGAGAGGGAGGTGGGAGCACGCGCTGCCGTTTTATCGGTGTCCAACGGAAATTCGGCGTTCCTATCGCAGTTTTTCTTCTCGCTGCAGCTCCTGAAGAGTTTCAGGCGGGCGGAGAGGCCCTTCCCAGGCGTATCTTTTTAGAGGTTGTTGCAGCGGCGGGCCAAACCGAAGGGCAGCGTTTCCCGGCGCACTTGCTTCCGCAAGATCTCAGGGAGCTTGCGGTGCTTGTTGATAACCCGGAAGATCTGCCGCCTTCTCGATACACAAAGGCGGGAGATATTCCTGCCGCGGCTGTTATATGCCCGCCTGAGTTTACCGGTGCGGCCGCCCGCCTCCAGGCAGCCAACGAGACTGCAGGTTTGCCTACCAGAGTGGTCACTACGGATTGGATCGCAGCCAATTTTGAAGGTAGACGTCCGGACGGCGGCGCAGACCTGCAGACCGCCATACGCGACTTTATCCGCTTCGCTTTTGAGCAAGAGAACCTCAGGTTCGTTCTTCTTTTGGGTGACGCCGATTACGATCAGACGCCGTTTGTGCCTGTCAGATATCTTCAGACCACGACGTATCCGGCGCCTATTCCTTCCGATGTTTATTACGGTTGTTTGGACGGTACCTTTGATGCGGACGCGGACGGCATCTACGGCGAGGACGAGGATGGAGAAGGGGGCGGACCTGTGGATCTTCTCTTTGAGGTCCACGTGGGCAGGGTGCCTGCCGACAGCGTCCAAGAAGCTGAAGCGTTTGTTGACAAGCTGGTTTCGTACAGAAATACCGGGGGTGAGAAACTCCGGCGTGTTTTGCTCGCCGGAGAGCGTGTCGGTTGGGGTGTAGCTCAATGGGGCGGCGATTTGCTCGACCATATCCTTGCCGGATCGGACGAGAACGGTTATGTGACTTCGGGTTTTGCAGATACGCCGGCGGGTGCGTTTTACGAGGTCACCACCCTCTACGACCGGGGGTATCCTTCCGGCGGCTGGTCGCCGGAGGAAATCGTGCGGAGGATCAACGAAGGGATTCACCTGATTGCGCATGTGGGTCACGGCACCCTCCGGTCGGTTATGCGGATAGACGAGCAGGTCAGAGCGCGGCTTACGAACGAGCCCGGCTTTATCGCCTACAGTGAAGTTTGTGATGCCGGCGCGTTCGACAACCGGAACACCGCAGGTGAAATCAGTCCCCAGGATTCGATCGTAGAGTCTCTGCTGACTTCTCCGCACGGGGCTGTGGGCTTTATCGCCAACACCCGGTTCGGTTGGGTGGATCCTAATATCCGTGGCGGCCCGTCACATAGATTCCACCGTTTTTTCTGGGACAGGCTCCTTGCGGGAGGAGTGCTTGAACTGGGCGCTGCAAGTGACGCGGCAAAGGAAATGAACGCAGGTTATGCCGCAGTCGACCCCAAGGCCCGCTGGTGTTTCTATGCTCTTGAGGTTTTCGGCGACCCGTCGCTGGTAGTGAAACGCGGAAGTTCCGAAGCGATTCTTGCGCTTGACAGGCCTTATTATCTGCCCGGGAGCGAGGCACGGATAGTTCTTATTGATACGGACTTGGATTCGGATCCTCTTTCTCCGGACACGGCGCAGGTTGTGATCAGGAGCGCTGAGACGGGCGACTCGGCGACGGTGGTTCTTACTGAATCCGGTCCGCGGGACGGTGTTTTTACGGGGACCGTGCAATTGGCTCCGGAACTTTGCCCTATAGGGTTCCGGTATCCCGACACGCTCGAGGTTCTTTACCGTGACGAGGACAACGGACGCGGTGAGAGCGTAGAGCGAACGGTTTCGCGCCCGGTGGTGGAGAAGTTGAGCGCGGCGCTGCCCGGGGAGATCGAACTGGAGACCGGGCGTCCGGTGGAGATTCCGATCGATCTTCAGGGAGGTGTGGGGCCGTTTACGATCGAGGTCGTCGAAAACTACACGGTTGAGCCGGGCGAACCGTGCCCCACCGGTAGCGCCGAGCCCACCGGCTGGCACGCCGATGACGCTTATTGGCGAGTTTCTCTTGTGGAAACGGTGCGCCTTTTTCCGTTCTCCTTCTGGGGGAACGTTTACGACCAGGTTGCGGTCAGCAGCAACGGATTTCTTGAATTCGGCCATGTCGAAGCCGGCCATAACGAAGCGAGTGTGGAGAGCCTGAAGAACCACAAGCGGATCGCGGTTGTATGGCGGGATCTGACAAGCGTGGGCAACGCCGGTATTTACATAATCAGAGGGGAGGATTACTTCGGTTTTTGGTGGATGGGACTTGAAGATTACCAGAGCAAAGTCCGGGTGGATGCTCGGGTCGTTCTCTTCCCGGACGGTCGGATTTGCATCTCCAGAGACAACGCGGGCGGTTCGCTTTGCGGTATTTCCGCAGGCGACGGGATCAATTACATTGTAGTTGACGACATTGCCGAGCTTGCGGGCCGAAAACACCTTCTCTTTACGCCTGTAGGCTTACCTCGCAGGTTGACCTGTAATACAGAAGAAGCGTCGCTTTCCGGGATCATAGAAACCGCCGGCCTCTTTTATGTGCTTATCAAAATCCGTGATGCAGCCGGTCAGGTTTCTGAAACGGAATGCACGCTGCATGTCGCCCCGAACCGCATCACTGTGGAGAACCCCGAAGCAGGCGAATATCTCTATGAGGGTCAAGAGTATGAGATCAAATGGATCAGCACCGAAACCGAAGGCTTTTGTTCCTTGTGGTACAACTTGGACGGATCCCTGAGTGAATTTCCGTTGGAGATAGCAAAAGAAGTTCCTGTTGCGCAGGGAAGATTCATCTGGAACGTACCCCGGAGAAGGGCCTCGCAGTGCCGGATCGCCATCAGGGATCCGGAACGCGATATTTTCGCGGTAAGCCCGCTCTTTCGGATCGTAGGTCCCACCATAGTCGTTGAAAGTCCCCGAGAAGGCGATGTTTGGATAGCCGGAGAGCGCGTGGAAGTAAGGTGGCGCAATCTTGGATACACCGGAGACACAGTTCTTATTTCCTACAACACAGCGGGGTCCGAAGACGACTTCCCCGGCGTTCTGCAGGCCGCGGTGCCGAACAGCGGATCAGCGTTCATAACCGTTCCCTACAGCCCTTCTCCGTCGTGCCGCCTTTGTATAGCTGTTGAGGAAAATCCCGCTGTCCGGGGTGTAAGCGCCGTTTTCTCCATCGAACTTCCTTCTTTTTCGATTACGTCTCCGGGAGAAAGAGCATGCTTTAAAGCAGGCGGCACCGAAAGGGTCGAATGGACGAGCAAAGGCGATACAGGCCCTTCGGTCTATATCAAGTACAACTTAACCGGCGAAATCGATTCATTTCCTCTTCTTGCAACTCCGGTGCCCGTTTCCAATACCGGCAGTTTTGAATTCCAGGTGCCCGACACTTCGGCTCCTTTCTGCAGATTGATGCTCCAGAGCTCAACCGACTTCAGATTGAAAGCAATAAGCCCTGTTTTCAGGATAAGCCCCGACTGTCATAACGCGGTCCTTTTTTGGATCCCATTTATTGAGCAGGATGAAGAGGAAGTTCAAGGCGCGATTCGTGCTTTAAACGAAATACGACCTGATCTGGAAATAAGCTTCAGCACGGCCGTCGACGCCGCAGAGCTTGAGGCGGCGCTGACCGACGTCCATGGAATGCTTGTCCTCCAGCAGGAGCATTATGAGCAGTTGAGTCCCGACGGTGTGGACTTCCGTGCCTTGGGGTCTTCCCTTTCCAAAGTTTTGGAGGAATTCGTCCTTTCCGGAGGAGCTTTGGTCGTTTGCCGGCAGTGGAGGGAAGCTGAGAACTTTCTTTCGGCCACAGGACTCATGAAGACGGAATTCCTGGGGGTGAGTCAGGATATTCCCTGCGAAGTGATCGACCCTCAGGACCCTCTGGTGCGCCGCCTTCCTTTTACTTTCAACGGACCGGCTTCAACTGCATGGTACCGCTTTGAAGGCCCCGGTGTTAAGAGACTCGTTGGATACAAGGAATATACTGTCGTCGCTTCGCGTGATCTGGGTTTCGGCCGCATTGTTCTTTTAGGCTTTGATTACTACGAGCGGAACGAAGCCACCAGTAACCTTTTGGTCAATTCTCTTTTGGTTCCTGCGGTGCGGGCGGGACTGAGGATATTCCGCCCGGATTTACGAGGGCCCGGGACACCGGCGGCACTTGGGCCGGGTGACAGAGTAAGGTTCGGTTGGGTTGTCAAAGGCTTTGAGGGGGGCAACTACATAATCGGGTACAACGTCGACGGCAGTGACACGCTTTTCCCGCACTCGGAGCTCGTGCAGGCCTCGGATTCGTTGGGTGAGTGGACGTGGGAGGCTCCGGATCCGGGACCTGAAGACTTTTTCAGCTGCCGTTTCCGCATTCAAGCTGAGGGGCGGGAGGATCTGGCCGACGTCACTCCTTCACCGATCTTGGTGCGCAGGCCCCTTGCAATCGAAACCATCGATGTTCCCGAATGCTCCCTTGATTACGCCTACAAGGCGGAGCTTCGCATTACGGGTGGAGTTCCGCCTTTTTCGGTGGAACGGATTGAGGGACTTCCCGTCGGTTTGGGTGTTTCGCTCAAGGGCACCCGTTCTGTACTGATCGAAGGGATCCCGACCGGGAACCCCGGAACGTACGAGATCGAACTTTCCATTGCAGATTCTTTGCAGCAGTCCGCTCATGCCGGTTTTTCTCTGGAGGTGATAAAGCGCGCAATTACGCTTGCTTCCCCTGAGGGAGGAGAGCATCTGCCCGTGGGGGGGCAGCTGTTTGTGAGGTGGGAAGCTCGCGGCTATCTGGGCGATACGGTCTCGATTTCGTACAACACCGATGGTTCTCCCGATACGTTTCCCTTTGTACTGGCCGAAGAATGGCCTATAGGGGAACCTTACGCTTGGGCGCTTCCGGAAGAAGAAATTCCCAAGTGCAGGCTGTGCGTTTCAAGCACGCTTTTCCCTGCCTTCAAGGCTGTTTCCGGAGTTTTTTCAATAAAGCGCCCCGGCGTTTATTTGCTTTCTCCCACAGGATACCGCTGCGTAACCCGGGGCGGTATCGCGGAAATCCGGTGGAGTTCCGTTCTGAATTCGAGCGGGCTTGTTGATATCGCATGCAACACAGACGGGTCCGAAGACCGCTTCCCTATAACCATCGCTTCGGGAGCGCCGGATACGGGGATCTTTGAATGGCACATTCCGGAGCGCCTTTTTGAAGAAGCTCCGGACGCAGAAATCAGAATCTGCGTGTGCTTCGCCGGGGGAGCCCTCTGCGGGGTGTCGGCGGGGACTTTCGGCCTTGCCGAACGTTGCGGGGCCCGTGTGCTTTTCTGCGGGATTTATTCGGACAGCACGGCTTTGGACTCCGCGATCCGAGCGCTCAGAAGGTCGGGTATCCAGGTAAGCTGGGAAGCTGCATCGGGTGTGCCGACGGCCGCTGACCTGGCTTCGGCAAGCTGCATGGTTTTTCTTCCTGAAAGCCCTGATTCACTTGGAGATCCGGAACTTGATGCGGACAAGTTGGAAAACGCCGGTGTGTATTCCTTCGTTCGGGCCGGAGGGGCCCTTGTAGCGCTTCTTCCGGGGTCTCGGACTCTGCTTTGCCTTCAACGTGCGGGGCTTTTGCAGGAGTCGGTTTCCCCGAAGGAGGATATAAGTTCTCGTGAGATTGAAGTGGTTGCACTTCTTCACCCCATCGTTGAAGGGATACCAAGGAGATTCGGGGTTTCCGGTCGGCTTTCTAGTTTTTCTTTCGGGGGCGAGGGATTCAAGGTGCTGTCAGCCTGCGCCGGAGCCCCCGTTGCAGCCGTGAAACAATTAGGCTCGGGCTGGATTGTTCTTTTGGGTTGGGGAGCTGAGGAGAACGCGGTCTGTGATCGTATCCTCGCCAATTCGCTTGAGCCTCGAGCAGCTTCTCCTGGTGTTGCGTTTGTGGAACCCGAGCCCGGCGATGTTTTCTTTTCGGGAGAGCCCATAAACATCTCCTATGTCAGCCAAGGCATAGAGGGATCTGTCACCATCCGTTACAACCTCGATGGCAGTGAAACCTATCCTTTTGAGCTTACAACCAGACCTATTGAAGGGCAGGC
This sequence comes from uncultured Planctomycetia bacterium, assembly GCA_964529985.1. Classification (GTDB taxonomy): domain Bacteria; phylum Planctomycetota; class UBA8108; order UBA8890; family UBA8898; genus CAZGYL01. Next base: position 12,033 of record CAZGYL010000017.1, read on the forward strand.
CGGAGAGGTGCTTTGGAGCGATCCACCTGAACCCCCGGCCGGCGGATTGTACAGCCTGCGGCTTTTGATCGAAGCCGGCGAAGCTTCCGGGATACGTTCGGCCATGGAGGGTCCTTGCTTCATTGTTCACCCCTTGGAATTACCCGATGCAGCTTTGCCTGAAGCTGTGGAGCAGACTCCCTATCGGTATACAATCCGTGCGAAGGGCGGAAAGCCTCCTTACACTTATGCCGTAAGTGGTCTGCCGGAAGGCCTGTCATGGCACGTGGCGGGCGATACATTAGTCTTTGAAGGCAGGTCTGCGCCCGGGAGTGCAACCTACCAGGTGCTTGTTCTAGTGAAGGACGACGCCGGATTGGAAGCGGAGAGGACTTATGTAGTCGCCGTCCGGCCGCCGCGGATTTCGTTTTTGAATCCCTTACCGGGTTCGACGTTCGTTCAAGGTCAAGAGGTTGAGATCGAATGGCAGGCAGACGGTGAAATCGGTCGGGTCGTCCAAATCGCCTACAATCTGGACGGATCGCTTTCCGATTTTCCTTACCGGATTGCGGACTCGGTTCCGGCCGACTGCCCTTTCCCGTGGCGGATCCCTGAAGTTGAATCGTCCTCCTGCAGGCTGCGCATTAAAGGTGTAGGGGCTTATTCGCACCTCCACGCGGTAAGCGATGTGTTTTTGATCTCAGCGCCGAAGATCATTCTTTTCCAGCCGCGCGAAAACGCTTGCTTGTGCCCCGGCCGTGTTTATCCCGTGAGGTGGAAAAGTATCGGCAACACGTCCGGCGTTGTAACAATACGAGGTGCTTTCGACCTGGACTGGAACATGTTTCCTCTGATTCTGGCCGAAGAGATTCCTGACAGCGGCCTTTTTCTTTGGAAAGTCCCGGAAACAAACGCCCGATCAGGCAGAATCCTGATCACGGACGGGCAAGGGCGCCTCAGGTCCTCTTCGCCTCGGTTCCGCATCAGCTGCGATTGTCCTCTGCGCGTAGTGCTTTGGGTTCCTTTCCTTAGAGATTCCCAAAACGAGCTGTGGAGTACGATTGCGGCCTTGCTTTTATACGAGCCGGATCTGAGATGGAGTTTATCCGAAGCGCTCGACCCATCAGCTCTTCAAAGTGATCTCGCCGGTGCGGACAGTCTGATCGTATGCGAACAGGAGCAAGCCGGCGACACTGACTTTGCGCGCCTCGGCCGCACGCTCGGCCCTGTTTTAAGGGATTTCGTCGCCTGCGGAAACACGCTTGTTGTTTGCAAGCAGAAGGGGCGCGCCGGAGAGTTTCTCCGCGCCACAGGCCTTATGTCTTGCTCCCAAGTCGGGCAATATTTCAACCTCGAGTTGCGTGTGGCTGAGCCTAACCACCCTCTCAGCGAAGGATTGCCTCCACGCTTCGAAACAAAGGCGACAACTTGTTGGTTCGAGTGTGAGGACCAAGAGGTTAGGGTCATTATCACTTCCGGTCTTGGAGACGTTGTGCTGGTGAAGGATATCGAGCGGGGCCGGATCGTTCTTATAGGCTGTGATTACAGCCACTACACGGATGCCTCCGCGCGCCTTTTGGCTAATGCCGTGAGGATGATTCCGGTCCGGCGGAGAACGCGTTTCGTACGGGGCGATGCGAACGGAGATGCCGAAGTGGATTTGGCGGACGCGCTCCACATAGCCTCGTACCTGTTTGCCGGAGGCCCCAGACCGCCTTGCCTTGATGCGGCTGACGTTAATGACAGCGCCCGAAGAAGAGGGCCGCCCGGAGTGGGACTTGACGATGTCCTTTATCTGCTGCGCTTTCTTTTTGCACACGGGGATCCTCCTCCGCCACCCTCCCCCAGCCCGGGCTGGGTTACGCGGAAGGATTGCGGGGTGGATCCACAATGGGATGACGGCTTGGACTGTTCTTCATATCCGTTTTGCGAATAAGGATCAGGAGGTGCCGTATGCGCTGTTTGTGGGCGGTTTGTGTGCTGGGTGTCGCAGGCGTTCTCAGGGGACAGACCGGTCCTCCCAACGATGTTGTTTTCCGGGTGGTACCTCCTCAGACCACAATGAGCCTCACTGTTGAGCTTGTAACTGAGCACACACAAGTGACGGGCTGGTCTTTCGGCCTCTGCCACGATCCCGATAAGGCTCGGATTTTGGAATTCGAGCCTGCGGACGAGCTTAATTTTCTCCTTTTCGGAGGCCCTGTAGGTTATCTTGCCTACAGAGAGTCCGTAAAACCCGGTGTTGCGGGCGTCTTCCAAGGAGTAGTGGTCAGCTCTCTCAGGCCGGAAGATCAAATGCCTCCGGTTCCGGTGGGTCCTTTTCCCGATGGTTTACCTCTCATGCACGTGCGATATGAGATTACGGAAGATTCCCAGGTGTGGTTTTGTGAGAGATTGGGAGAGCCGCCGGTAAGGAATGTGGTCGTTGATGACCGAGACAACGCGCTGCAGCCGGCGAGATTGGAAAGCGGCCTGTTTCTCGCTCCGCATTTCGAGGAAGAGCTTGTCTTCCAGGTCGCCCCGCGGTTAAGCGATGGCCCTGTCAAGGTCCAACTGGTCTCTCCGACAGCGGCGGTGCAAGGCTGGTCGTTTTCCCTGTGCCATTGGGAGGACAAAGCCCACGTTGTTGAGATTTTGCCTGCTGAAGAGCTGGACATAATTAAAGCAGGGGATCCGGTGGATTTTCTCGCTCTGGACGTTGTTCCCGGCGACCGGCTTGCGGGTGTAACTCAAGCAGTCGTAATCGATTTTGGAGGGGTGGCTTTCGGCCCGTTTCCCAAGGGCTTGGATCTCTTGTACATACGTTACGATGTTCGAGCGGAGACCGACATTGCCTTCTGTGAGCTCACCCGACTGGATCCTCCGGTTGCGAACGTTGTGGTGATCGAAGGACAGAGCTATGAGCCCAAGAATCTGCTAGGCGGGCACCTTGTGGTAGGAGGACTTTCCCCTACCTTTATACGCGGAGATGTTTCAGGAGACGGCCGGGTGGACCTTGCCGATGCGATCCGAATATGTTGCATGGCTGCAGGGCTGGGCTCGGTTCCGTGCGCGGATGCAGCCGATGTGGATGACAACGGCCGGGTGGATTTGGCTGATGCAGTTTTTCTCTTAAGGTATCTTTTCGCCGGAGGGAGACCGCCGGCTTCTCCATTTCCACGGCCGGGTCCCGATCTAACTACGCAAGACGATTTGGACTGCCGCAGGTACTAAGCTCGAGATTCGCCATTTTCCGGCGGACTGGCCGGGCCCTTTTTGGACGCATGCCCGTAACGGTTCAAGGAGCCCGTTTTTTGAGCGATGCAGGGGTAGAACCAGGTAGCTCAAAAAGGCCCCGCCCCTGCAGGGGGGATATTTGCAAGCCGGGTCAGAGCGTCCTGAGGCACGTTGGAACCCAGTTCGACAGTGCGTCGCGCCCGTCGCAGGTCGTTTCCCGTAAGTACGATTCTTTCGGTTTTCTCTCCCGTAAGGCTGAGAAACGGATCCGCTCCGTCCGGGGCACTTGACCCCCGAATCAAAGCCCCGCGGGTCTGAGTCATGCGGATCAAAGCACGCGCACCCTGCGCAAAAGGGGCTTTGAGACCGTCGATGAGGAGATCTTCGACGTCTTCAAAGACCAGCGCGTGCCGCAGGTCGGGCGTTTCCGTTTGTAAGGTGAGGTTATAAAAGCGGAGCCCCCGCACATGGCGGCAGTAGAATCCGTACGCGGGAAGGGGGCCGAACATGGTGCATTCGGGATAACTGCGCGGCTTTTCAGGGATTTCTCTACCTGCAAGTTCCGCCTTCCCGCCGCCTTCGAACCCGACCGTGATATCCCGCAAGGTCACGTTTTCAACGAAATGACCGGGCAATCCGGTTATCGAGCACCCGATTGTTGAAGATCCTGTTGCAACAACGTTGCTTATGGTGACGTTCCGGAAGAACCCTACTCCGGGCTTTGGTGCACCTCTTGTGTATGGCCTGGCGCGGTTGCCGAGACGCAGGAAAATTGGGGTTGTGACGCCGCGAATCACTATGTTGGAGATCGCTATCCGGTTGAGTATGCCGCCGTCGACGATTTCAAGAGCGATACCGGCCAGTCCGCGCTTCCTGCCTATTATCTTTTCTGTAAAGGGGGGAGAGAATATGGCACAGTTGGTAATCGTAACGTTTTGAAAGCCGCCGGTGGTTTCGGTCCCCATTTTGATGGCATTGCAGTGGCTGCTGAGCACGCAGTTTGTGATCACGATATTGCGGCAAGATCGGTTCAGGGTGCTTTTCAAACAAAGCGCGTCGTCACCGGAGCTAATCGAACATTCCGATACAATGACGTCGTGGCAGGCGTCGATATCAAAACCGTCGTTGTTGTAGTTCACGTGATTCCATACGGTTATTCCCCTGATCCTGACGCGGTCGCATGCGAGGTAATGCTGCATCCACATTGCGGAATTGCGTAGATGGACTCCCTCTACCAGGACATCAGTGCACCGGATAAAGCGGATCAAATACGGCCTGACCTTGAACTTTTTCCCGAAAAAGGCTCCTCCGTTGCCGTCGATCGTTCCCTGCCCCCGGATTGCGATATGCTCGAGCCCTTCTCCTCGAATGAGGGCCTGGCGCACATAGTTGTCCGTGAAAGAACGCACCGAAGGTGTCTTTGCGGGATAATCCTCCAGGCGCGGGCTTCCCAGAAGCACGCAGCCCTGATCAAGCCACAGTGTGACCTTGCTTTTCAGGCGTATGGTCCCGGTAAGCCACCGGCCCGAGGGCAAGTACACCACTCCGCCGCCGGCAGTTTCGCAGGCATTGACAGCTTGCTGGATGGCGTGCGTACAGAGGGTTTTTCCACCCGACTCGGCCCCGAAGGCGCGTATGTCGAAAACCCGCTTTTCCTGTTGGGCCTGCAGGGTGAAGGCGGCTGAAAGGACGAAGACTGCAAGCGCGCTTTGTTTCCTCATGAGACCCACCGTTTGAGTTTCGGAAGTGTTGCTTTTTCTGCGGCGTCTACGCCATTGTATTCGCCGCGCCGCCGAAATCCAGGGCGCCGAGGCACTGTACCTTTTCGATTTTCTTCAGTGTATCCTTATGGCTCAAAAGGGCTGAGGTACCAAAGCACTGCCAGGAAAGGACCGGAACCATGGTTTGGCTTCCCTACTTCTACCAATACGCTGTGAGCGCTTTTCTCGTTGCAATTGTCGCGGGACTCGCGCTTCGGAGCAAGGCTCTTGATCTGAAACGTTCCGAGGACGCTTGGACGCTCTTTTTCGTGATCGGCGGGTTTGTGTTTTACGCCCTTCTCCACGGGCTTTGGCTTTATGCCGCATGGAGGGCTCTATGACCGTCTCGGGTGTGGATATAGCCGTAATAGTCGTCTACTTTGCGGCCATTCTGCTTTTCGGTTCGTGGTTCGGCCGGTACACGCGCACCACGCGCGACTTCTTTTTCGGCGGCCAGAGGTTTTCTTGGTGGCTCATAGCCATGTCCTGCGTGGCGACGGTTGTGGGCTCCTACAGTTTCGTCAAGTATTCGGAAAAAGCCTATGTGCACGGCCTTTCCTCCACAATGAGCTACCTGAACGACTGGCCGGTGGCGGCGGTTTTTGTAATGAGCTGGCTGCCCCTTATCTACTACACCCGGATAACCTCCATTCCGGAATACCTCGAACATCGCTTCGACAGGCGGACGAGACTGGCGGGTACCGTGATCCTGCTTGTTTACCTGGTCGGGTATATTGGAATAAACTTCTACACGCTCGCCGTCGCCATGAATACGATCGTCGGGTGGGAGATCACCGGCTGGCCTGTTCTGGTTACAACCGGCGTTATGGCTTCAATCTGTGCGGTCTACATGCATGCCGGGGGGCAGACCGCGGTCATAATGACCGATCTTCTTCAAGGTTTTCTTCTGCTTATAGCCGGCTTTCTGCTTTTTGTTTTGGGGTTGAACCATGTGGGAGGGATCGAGGGCCTTCTTGCAAGCCTCACCCCGAAACAGCGGCTTCCTTTTGCGGATTTCAACAAACCTCCGGGTTTCCATTCCGTAGGGGTGTTCTGGCAGGACGGTATCGCGAATTCGTTCGCGTTTTACTGCATGCATCAAGGAATAATCATGCGCTTCCTGAGCGCGAAAAGCGTGAAGGACGGCCGGAAAGCAATTTACACAGTGGTCCTGGTCCTCATGCCTTTGGCGGCTATAGCCGTTTCCAATGCAGGCTGGCTCGGGCGCGCGATGGTGACTCAGGGCACGCTTCCAAAAGACGTTGACAAGAATAAGGTGTTCGTCGAGGTGACGCGCGTTCTTTGCGGCCCCGGCGCTTTCGGCCTGATCATGGCCGCTTTGACCGCGGCCTTGATGTCAACGGTGGATACCCTTATAGCTGCGGTTTCCGCCGTGACCGTAAACGATGTCTGGAAGCCGTATGTCGCACCCGGAAGGGACGATCGTTACTATCTGAAAGTTGCCAGAAACGTGGCCATTGCAGCTACGATCGCCGGGGTCTGCTTTGTGCCTCTCTTCGCATCCCTGCGTTCGATTTACGAAGCACACGGTGCATTTACTGCGGCGGTGACGCCTCCAATGGTGGTTGTACTTCTTCTTGGAATGTTCTGGCGGAGGTTTTCGGCGCGGGCCGCCTTTCTGACGTTGATCGGAAGCTCGCTTTGCATTTTGGCTACTTTCAAGTTCCCGGAGATGATAAAGCCGTTCGCTCATGGAGTCGTTCCCGATCCGGCAAAACCGTACATATACATGCGTTCTTTTTTCGGGATCGTGGTGTCGCTCGGCTTGGCTGTACTTTTCACCTCGTTTTTCCCCGCGCGCGGAGAGGCACGTGCGGGATTCGTTCTTTCAACGCTTGGTGCGGCGAAGCGCAGGTTCAAGGGAGGCGAGCCGAACGAAGAAAAGGGAGAAAAGGTTTTCGGCAGGCTGGAGGTCAGAGCTGAGGAGGGCTTGAGGTTGAGTTCCTCCTTTATGAAGCGCCTCAAGGCGCGCGAAGGAGACATTCTTTACGTAAGTGATGCGCGGTGGTATTTGGGAGGCGTGAGATCGATTCACATCAAAGCCGGTCCTCCCCACGATAAAGGGGAAGATCTGATTTTGATGGGTGAGGCCCAGGTGAAGATCGCGAGACTCGATCCCGCAAGGGCCGTAATGGTCGAAAAAATCATTTAGCTCCGGGAGTGGGCGGGCGCGGCCGGTTCGTCCTCTATATGACCGTGCGTA
>CAZGYL010000018.1:0-18778 GCA_964529985.1 uncultured Planctomycetia bacterium
GAGCGCCGCAGCATGAAGAGCCTCAGGTCCCGCAGCCCCACGGCCCACAAGGGAAATCCGGTCGGGATCCACGCGGGAATCCGCAAGCAGTGCTTCAAGAGCCGCTATCGCGTCCTCCACCCTTTGCCCGAGGAGCGGCCTTGCAAGGTGAATAGCAAGATAGGCTATGGGATACTCGTTGTGCCAGTAGCGTTTGGGGCGGGAGGGCGCGGTCTCACCGAACCCGCGCAGATCCACAGCGAGAACGACGGCTCCGCTTGCGGCTTGCTTCTCGAGTCGGCCGCCGGGCCCGGCCAGCGCTTCTTTACCCGAGCCGTCAAGCCACAGGATTGCAGGCAGGCGCGTTTGGCCGGCTTTGCGCGGAACGAATTTCAGCGCCGGAAGAGGGACTTCACCCGGCCGTTCAATCAACAGCTTTTCAATGAGTACCTCCGGCCGTTCGATCACGCCCGCCTTGCGCACTTCGGGTTTCTTGACCGGAAGGCGCACTGCGGCGAGGCTTGCTACCCGGGCGAGACATTTTTCCTTGGAATTGTTACGCCAGAAGGCGTTGCGGCGCTGCCCGAGCTCCTTTGCCCGTTCCAGATTCAAATCCCATACAGAGCGCCCTTTGAGTTCATAAAGAACCTGCCCGCAGCGCGTGACCTGCAGTTCGCGATCCGTAAATGCAGGCACTTCTTCTTCGGTTGCGGCATCGTCGATATGCTGGAGCCAGCGGCGCATCCACCTCAGAGCGGCTGTGCGGCGGGGTTTGCTGAAACCGTGGGTATCAGGGTACTCGAAAAGATCGATTCTCTCGCCGAATCCCAAAATACTGTAAAGTCTCTTGGCCTCGCGGAAGCTCCGCCACGATCCGTCTATGTCGAAGAAGTCGCGGGTGGCCGTCAAAACAAGCGTAGGCTTCGGGGCCCTCATGGTGAGGTAGTCGGCGTGTTCAATGCCCAGGGCCACTTGACCGGTTATGTTCTGCTCTCCGTCCTGAGGGCCTATCGTCTCAAAAAGCCGCTCCAGAGAGGTTATGTAGCATGAGGGGGCCGCTGCGTAGATCCTTTGATCGGTCACCATAAGGTAGGAGGTCATGGTGCCGCCTCCCGAGTTCCCCGTACAGCCCAAGCGGCTGGGATCGACCTCAGGGCGGCCTGCCAAGTAGTCCAAAGATCTTATGCCGTCCCAGATTCGATAGGTTGCCGTGCTTATTCCCAAAAGCCGCGCTCCGATATCGATGAGCGTATGCTCGGTCGTCCCGCCCACAATAGGCTTTCCCCGGGAATCAAGTGTTTGGAAGCGCTCGCCTTGGCCTATAGGATCGTAGCAAAGGGCGACGAAACCATGAAGCGCAAGCGAGATCGCCATGCGCTGGTAAGGCTCGGCCGCCTTTCCGTTTCGGCTGTGCCCGCAGGGAATCAGCACCCCCGGGAACGGCGCTTTTCCCGTCTGCGGAACGTAAAGGTTTGCTGTTACGTGATGCCCGGGCCTGCTCTCATAAATGACCTTTTCGACCGTAAAACGCGGCCGGCGTATGCGCCCGACGACGCGGGGTTTAAGCGGTGTACGTTCTGGGAAAGGCCCTACAAGCCTGAGCCAAATGCGGCGCAGCTTGTCGCGGCGTGCGGTAACCTGTTCAGGCTTCGTGATCGCAGATACGACCCTGCGCCTTCTCTCGAAACATTTGCGGCATTCCCGCAAGAGGTAAGAGCGTAGAAGTTGCCCGGCCTCATTTTTTGGAAGTACCCGCAGGGGTTGTGCCGCACCAGGTGCAGTCAGAGTCAAGCTCAAAAGTACGGAAGCTGCATACATGGAACCGCCCTCCATTTGGCCCGAAAGTTACGACCGCTGTGTCCGAGAAGTTCATGATAGGCGGGAAAGGCCGTTCAAGACAATGGTGCTCAGTGCTCTTTTTGAGCCGGGTGGGAGATGGCCTCGCGCAGGGCGTGCCACGCCAAAGTAGCGCACTTGACGCGGATCGGGTAATTGACCACTCCTTTGAGCGCGGCGAGTTCCCCGAATTCCTCCAGCTTTTCCACACTTTCGCCGCCGCACATTATGTCAATGAAAAGATCGACCCAGCGTTTGAGATCGTCAAGGGATTTGCCTTTTGCAAATTGGGTCATCATTGAGGCCGAGGCGGTGCTTACGGCACAGCCCTCGCCGTTGAAGAAAACCTCCCGGATCTTTCCGTTTTTTTCGAACTCAACGGCAAGCTCGATCCTGTCCCCGCATGCAGGGTTTTCGTGCTCGACCATCGCGGCTGCAGTTTTCAAGGGCCGCTTGTTGCGCGGCCTCCGGTAGTGGTCAAGAATTATTTGTTGGTATAATGCTTCAAGAGTCACGGCCGAAAAACTCCCGTGCTTCCGAAAGGGCCTCCACGAGCCTGTCTACTTCCTCCGGCGTATTGTAAAAGGAAAAGCTGACGCGCAGCGTTGCAGGCACCCCCAGTTTGCGCATTGTCGGGTAGGCGCAGTGATGACCTGCGCGAACCGCTATCCCCTTCGTATCGAGAAACTGCGCCGCGTCGTGAGGGTGAATCCCGCGCAGGTTGAACGGTACGATTCCGCTCCGATCGGGAGGGTTTCCGTAGACGTCTACACCGGGGATCTGCTGCAACCTCTCTACGGCATATCCAGTGAGAGCTGTTTCGTAGGCGGCGATCCTCTCGCGACCGGCCTCGGTCACGTAACGCAAAGCCGCCTTAAGACCCACCGCGCCCGCCACATTCGGCGTCCCCGCCTCGAACTTGTATGGGATCCTGTTCCATTTCGCTCGATCCAGCCATACGGATTCGATCATTTTACCGCCGCTCTGGTACGGCGGCATTGCCTCCAGGTACTCTTCTTTTGCGTAAAGTACTCCTATCCCGGTGGGACCGTATATCTTGTGGCCCGAGAAGACCAGGAAATCACAGTCCAAAGCTTTGACATCAACAGGGATGTGAGGCGCACTTTGCGCGGCATCCAAGAGCACCGGTATGCCGGCGGCATGGGCGGCTCGAATGATAGTGCGGACGTCATTTATCGTCCCTAACACGTTTGAGACGTGAACGACAGACACGATTTTCGTGCGATCGGTCAAAAGCTTGTCAAGGCGATCCAGCTCCAGAGTCCCATCTCCTCCAAAGGGTATGAATCGCAATCTGGCTCCCCGCGCCCGAGCTGCAAGCTGCCACGGAACCAGATTGCTGTGGTGTTCCATTTCAGTAAGGAGGAATTCATCTCCCCGTCCTATTCTGAGTGCGCTGAACGAGGAGGCTACAAGGTTTATCGCTTCGGTGGCGCTGCGCGTAAAGACAATGCGGTGCGTTTCCGTGCAACCCAGAAATTCGGCCACAGCCTTCCTGCTGGATTCGTACGCCTCGGTGGCTCTTTCGGCGAGGGAATGTACGCCCCCGTGCACATTTGCGTTGGAGGTGATATAGTATTGCGCTACAGCTCTTATAACCGATTCGGGTTTCTGAGTCGTCGCTGCGTTGTCCAGATACGCAAGCGGCACGGGCGGGGCGCCTCCTTTGCCCGGAAGCGGGCGGTTTAAGATCGGAAAGTCCCTGCGGCACCGGTCAACCCATACCCTGTAGCACTTGAAGGTCTCTGTTGCTTGTGTCATTTTTCTCAGACCGCCTGCCTTCCCGGCGGCTCAGTCGCATGAGAATCGGAATCGCCGATCGGCTTATATAAGCGTGCACGATTCGTAGAATCTTGTTCTTTGCTGTCGTTCGTGGTCAAGACTCCGAAAGACCAATGTCGTACGTAGGGTTTCGGCCCAGCGCCTCTCAGACAAGAGTCGAAAAGGTTCAGGTGAACTCGGACAGCTCGGCTTCCGGCTGTCTCTTGAAATCCCCCCCTCCCGTGCCCCCTTTCGGGGGAAGGCGGGGATGCGCCCGCTAACGCGGGCATCGAGGGGCGAAGTGGTGTGTACGGATTACGCACGGTCATATAAATTCACTTTCTCCCACAGGTCGACTATTGTCAACTTTGCTTACGAAATTATGTTGTATATGCCCCGAAGCCCGCCTCGGGCGGGGGGAGAGATCTTTTCCGCTCCTTCTTACTGAGGTTTACTTACCTAAAGCTAAAGGTCACTTCGGGCGACACGAGGAGAACCGAATGGGTTTCTACCAGGCTCTCAGCCGGTACTATGACGAGCTTTTTCCCGCCTCGCCGCAAACATGCGATTTCTTGGAACGCTTCCTGCGGCCCGGAGGTTCCGCCCTCGATGTTGCCTGCGGCACGGGTAATTACGCTTGCGCGCTGGCTCAACGAGGCTACCGGGTGGTCGGAGTCGACCTGGACGCGGAGATGATCAAGCGGGCCCTGGAAAAAGTCAGCGGTTCCAATCCTCGCTTCCTTAAAGGCGATATGCTGAAGGTCCGAGAGATTCTCTTCGAGAGCTTCGATCTCGTTTACTGCATCGGGAATTCTTTACCTCACCTGCCTGACGAAGAGGCCGTGGCCTGGGCGCTTCACGGTTTTTTCAGCCTGACCGAACCGGGGGGTGCGTTGGTCTTGCAGACCGTGAACTTTGATCGGGTGTTTGAGACAGGACGGACGGAATTCCCGCCTATTGAACGTGCCGGCGTGAGATTTGAGCGCGATTACGTTCCGTATCCTGAATGCGGGCGGGTGATCTTCGTTGGTAAGATAACTGTAAGTCGGGGCGGCCGTACCCGGTCTGCAACCGAAAGGATTAAGCTTCTTGCGGTCAAACGCGAGGAGCTTACCGCGCTGGTCGAAGCTGCGGGTTTCAGGAGGCTTGAGGTTTTCGGTGATTTCAAAGGCTCGCCTTGGAGCGGCGCCTCTCCCGCTACCGTGATCTCCGCGTACAGGCCCGAGGAGGGGAATTCCTGACCGTCCCATTTTAGGGCGGTACCGTCACATTTTTGGATACCTCCGTGCCGGGGGGGCCTTGTTTCCCGCCCAAAAACAAGGATTACGGCTTCGCATGTTTTTTGCCTCTGCCTCAACGAGTACTTTTACCGGGTCGGTTGCGTTTACAGCGATCGAAAGAGGTGAGGTTGGTTATGTCGAATCCGTGGGAGCAGAATGAAGGGCAGTCCCTTCGGCCGTGGGCGGTGGGCATTGTGTGTGTATCGCTTGCCATCATCGGCATGGAGATCTTCTGTGGGGGTGAGGAAAAGGTTCCGGCGGCAGTTGGATCGGAGCAGGCCGCCCCTACCGAGACTTTTATCGGGGCCCCGGCTGAGTCCCTCGTTTCGGTGAAGGGAGACGGTGCCGAGGCTTTTGTTGAAAGAAATTGGTCTGATTTGCCTGAGAGGCGCGAAGCCCCAAAAGGAAATGAGTTCAGAACTCTGCGGGAGGAGCTTCGCGAGCGGCGGATCGCAGCGACTCTAAGCGATCTTAAAGGGCTCTTTGTGGCCGAAGCGGCTCCGGATGCAAACCAGGATCTCGAAGAGGCTGAAAAGAGCCTGGAGGCGGAAAAAAAGATCGGGGCCGGGAAAGGGGCTGAGAAAGAGTCGCAATCCGGCGATTCAGGAGATAACCAATGAGGAGGTATCGGGCCATGCGGTGGGGACGATCGCGGAGTGAGGCTTTCTTGACGCACCCGGGAGGTGAAACCTGTAAGGGATTCACTTTGCTGGAAGTCATGGTGGCGCTTGCGTTTTTCATTATCGCATTGCTTGGCATAAGCAGCGGCGTGATGGAAGGGGTAAAGACGACCGGAGAGCTTCAAAGGGAGCAGATAGTAAAGGGCCAGGCTCAGATATTCATCAACCGCCTGATGTCACTCAACTTCGGCCAGCCCGGTGATCCTGTGCCGACTGCAAGCCAACTCGATGAGCTTTTCGACGATGACGACGTGATAGGTGCCGTGACTCTAATGTCCTTGAGCAAAGCCCCGGCTGAAGACGGCGGTTGGCGCTTTGAGCTTGCAGGTTTCCCGGTGCAAGGTCAATGGCTTGTTACGGTCACTCAAGATCTGAACGGCGACGGAAACGTGCAGGGCGTGCTGGAAGAAGGCGGGCAGCTTCTGCGCATAACAGTAGCCTTTGACGGAGATGTCATTCTTTCCACCGTTCGGGGAAGAGAAACGCAGACCTGAATTTTGTGTTCCGGTCTTTGCGTATAGGAAAAAGTAAGAGATCGAGGGGAAGTGTCCCTGGGTCAAGAAGCGAGGTTTGTGCCATGTTGAAGCTGCGATTCAGACCGAAATCAAAGGGAGGTTGGGCGCTTGTCACAACGCTTATAGTGTTCTTCATCGTGACGACGCTTATGGCTTTTCTCCTGCTTCATGCTCAAGACCAGGCCAGGGCGGCCAAATTCAGGAGAGAGTCGATTCAGGCGTTGTATGATGCGCTCGGTAAGCTGGAAATGGCGAGGGTGCAGATTGCAAACTCCTCGTACGACACGCTGGGAAGGAACCAAATGGTTCTCAAGTCCCTGAATGAGAACGGTGGGGCCGTCCCGGAAACCGATGTCACGATTACCCCTCTTACAGGCGCAAACGGGACCTGGTTCATGATGACGGCTCGGTCGGCGTATGACGACGGAACCAGCGAGCGGGTCGTAAAACGTATATTCCGCGACCGTGATTACTTCTCAAGTTACAACCTTTTTGTCGCAGCCGACCCCGTGGGAATAGCAGGGGCTCCGATAGGTGCCATTCATACCAACAAAACCGTGCAGTTCTATTTCCCAAACGGGCTTTATCGCCACGCGGTTACGGCGGCAGGAGGGGTTGAGTACCGCGCGGGAGCGACTCCTGAGAACACTAGGATCGTCGGTCCCTTCAACGCAAACGCCGAGCCCATATCGATCGACCTGATGGGTGACTCGAATTTCGGTTTCATGGCCCTGAAAAACAATGTTCTTCCGGATTACCACTTCCCGGCGGACAGGGATGTAAAGATCGAGCTGAGGAGGAGCGGGGATCAGCAGCTTTTGGGAATCGAACTCTACACGAAACCTCGTATCGACAAGGAGCCTTATGAGGTCATTGTAGGGTACCGGGACGTCAACCCACACGAGGTCGAGGTCACCCGGCGGGAACAGGTCCAGGTGGGAACCGAGACACGTACGCGCACCGTTACGATCTACGTGGAAGAAGAGGTCACGGTTACGAAGCAAAGACCTGTTTACCGCGAAGAGACATACATTGAAGAAGTCCCTGTTTACCGCACCGAGGAGCGTGTGCGCCAAGTACCCATATATGACTACGTCACAAAGACCCGCCTCGTCCAAAAACAGGTATGGGTCCCCGACCCGCCTGATCCTTATGGAAGCACAACAATAGGAGGTGACGGCAGTCAGCTCGGACACTGGGAATGGCAGTGGGTTGAAGAGGAATACCAGGAACGGGTGATTGTAGGGTACAGGGATGAGACCTACACCGTTCAAGTGGTGGATCACTACGAATCGGTTGAAAAGACAAGACAGGTTATCGACCACTACGAGGAGTACCAGACCACCGAAATCCAGAGGGTGCCGAAGGAGGTGGAAGAGACCTACGAGGCGCCGGTTTACGAGTGGCGTGAATGGACCGAAACCGTTATTGAGTACGACAAAGAGCCTATTTACGAAACGCGTTATCGCGACATTTACGTTCCCCGTGAGCTTGTCGATCAGTTTGAACTCCCGGCGCCTCCCAACGGGGTGGTGTACGTGGAGGGAGATATCATTGCGATCAAAGGCGAGGTGGTCGGCCGCATGACGATCGCAAGCGAGGGTAAGATCCGAGTCACCGGCAACATTCAGTACAAGGACTCAGACGGAGATACGGCTTATCTCAACGGCCTCGACCCGTACAAGCCTTACGTACCGAACCCCGATTACGACAACTTGGCGGTGCTTGGGCTTATCGCCCGGAGCGACATTGTGTACACGCTGGATGTGCCCGACATCTTCGAGATAAACGCCACGCTGATGTCTATGACCGGCAGAGTAGGGATCGATGGGGTCACGCTCAACAGCAAAGGTGAAGTGGGCAAATACAACCGCATTCCTGATCAATGGGGAAGGACAAGCTACAAGACGTTTCTTAAGACGTCTATCCGTCGGCTCGGCGGGATCACAACGTACCGCAGGCCCGTTGACACTGTAATCCGAAACGGCTCGGTTGTTTCGGGTTTCAAGAGAGGCGCCTCGGCGTTCGACAGCAAGATTTTGGTTGCGCCGCCGCCTTTCTTCCTGGCGCGGCCTACGCCGCGGTTTTTCGCCACCATGATCGAGAAGTGAGGAGGGGCCCATGGATCGCCGTAAAGGTATACGGACCGGAAGGAAGAACTCGGGCTTTTCACTTCTTGAGCTTACGATCGCTCTTGCCATAGCGCTTATATTCTTCGGTGGGGTCATAGCGGCTATGCTTTCGGAGACAAGGGCGGTGGACAACAGCGTCCGCGTGCTTTTGGCCAAATCCGAAGCGGACAGAGCCGTTATGCAGATCCTGGAGGATCTACAGACGACAAACACCGTTGAGCGGGACGAAAGCGGTAATCCCTACGTAAGGGTTTTGGGAATGCCTGACGGCCCCGGCGACAAACTTTGGTTCCGCAGAGTGGAAGGATTCAGCGTCCAAACTGGCGCCGATTCGGTTACTGCAATTTACGGATCACCTATCACGTACACCATAAATGCGGACAATCAATTCATCAGAGTTCAGAACGGCGTAAGCAAGGTAGTGGCCAACGGGATCTCGTCGCTGGGATTTGTGGTGAACGCCGACGGCACGATCTCGATCCGCCTGACGGCGTACAGCGGCTCGGGTCAAAGGCGGGTTGAGGTTACGAACAGCTTGTCCGTAACGCCTAGAAACGGGTACGACCGCTGAGCAAACGGCCTGTCACCCGAAGATGGTATCGGAAGCTTCGCGCAGGAGAGCGCGGAGGTCCTCCCCGCTGAGTATCGCCTGCTGCTCGGCGAGAAGCCGCTCTCTTACCGGATAATCGCGGGCGCACTCGAGCTGTTCCTTGAGTTGGAGGAAGCGATCGAATCTGCGCCTGAAAGGCGAGTTGGGGTGCATAAGGGCCCGCACGAAGTCGAGGCAGGGCTCGCGGCTCCAGTATTTCCCGAAGTCCGCAAGATACTCCGCAGCCTCGATTTCGCTTCCCATTGTCACGTAATCAGTGTCCACGTCGAGCTCGGGCGCGGACCGTTCGCCCAAAAGAAACAGGAACACATAAGGATTGTAAGTGACCGCGCCGCAGAGCATGCGCAGCGCGTCGCGACGTCGCCCTTCCAGAAGCAAGCAAAGCGCCAGCGTGTACGAGTTCATGCCGTGCGGGCCGTAACGTTCAAGCAGGGAGCGGGCGAGATTCGGGGCTCTTGCATCAAAGTAATAACGCGGGAGAAGTTCATCGATCCCCAAATGATCGGCTGGATCCCACTCCAAGAGCTGCTCGCAGACCTTGCATGCTTCAAGCAAGCGTTTGCTCCGGTTTAGAAGCAGAGCGTATGCATGCGCGGCGCGCAGGAAAGGGCGGTTGCCGATGTGGGCCCACGGAAGGCGACCTTGAAAGTTCGAGGGCAAAGAAAGCAATCCGATCCGGAATCCCATTTCGTAATACTTGATCGCCCTGTTAAGTCGTCCTTGCTTCCAGTCTATGTTGCCGAGGTGGTGGTATGAATCAATGTGCAGAGGATAGCGGTACAGAAAGTCCCGCAGAAAGTCGGCCGCTTCCTCGAGATGGCCCGCCCTGTAGACTTCCAGGGCTTCCTCAAAATCCTCTGCTTCGTCCGGATCCGCGGGATAGTCTTCAAATTCGTATTCGCCGCGAGTCACTTCGCGAAGTTGAAACGGACGAACCTTAAGCACGGTGGGATCCCGGCGGGAAGCAAGTACTCGGGCTTGAATTCCCTGATCTCTCCTGCGCACATTTCCCAGAATCAGGATTTCATTCTCTATGAAACGCTTCGGGGAGGAGACCCATACGCGTTCTATGCCTCTTCCGTCCAGGGGCTGGGCGTAAAGGTAACGGCTTTTTGTCTCAAGTACCCGATACTCCACTTCGAACATGGTTCTTGAAGTAAACGCATACCGGCTTAGGCGACAAAGGCGCTTCGCTTTCCACCGGCGCCGCTTTTCCTCTTACTTTTCTTCCTCGGCTCGTGCCCTCCAAGCACCCTGTTACTTAGTTTGCGCTTGAGAGCGTTTTTCCAAACGTCACGGTCATTATAAAAGAAGAAAGCAGCGCGCGGAAGCTCAATAAGAGCAAAGGCCGGACGCCCGAAAGAATTTCGGCCCTTTCCTGGGAACCCGCCTGCTGTCTGCGGATCCGTTTTTATCCGCGCAACAGCTTCACAGAGCTGACCTTACGTAGTTCCGAAAAACTTGGTTTCTCCGCACCGGAGGCTCTGCGCGGCCGGGAAGCGGAGAGATTCACTTCTCTTGGGAACGGATCTTGCTTCCAGGCATGCGGTGCCCGACCATAGAAATGCACGGCTTGAGTCGGCGCGCTTGATGGGCGCGCAGGCGGTTTTAAGGAAAAACAGTTGAAAGAAGGAAACTATGAGATCAGCAAGAGCGGTTGTAACGGGAGTTGTTCTGTTATTCGCTGTTTCGGCCTGCCCGTTCAGCGGTCCGGGTTCGGCCTCAGGATCACCTCGAACCCTCGGCCGGCTGCCGGGCGGCGAAAAAATCCTCTACGAGCACGATTCGGCCTACAACCACATCGTGGTCACCGAGGATGAGCAGGGGATCCGCTGCCTGCTCTTCGAGAGAGACGGCGCGCTCCAGAGTGTGGTGAAAGTCGAAGATCCGGATTACCTTGAGCTGCCCTACGTGCGTGCCATGCTTGTCGGTTTAGCCTTTTGTGAACCTGCAGGCACGATCCCCGAACGCGTGCTCATGGTAGGGCTCGGGGGAGGCACCATACCTCGTTTCATGCGCCGGCATTTCCCTGAAATGACGATCCATGTGGTGGAAATCGATCCGGAAGTCGTAAGTGTGGCGAAGCGGTTCTTCGGCTTTCAGGAGGACAAGCGGCTTAAGGTTTTCGTTCAAGACGGCAGGAAATTCATTGAGAACTGCAAGAAGCCCTATGACATGATACTTCTTGATGCTTACAGCAGCGAGAATATCCCGTACCACTTGGCCACAGAGGAATTCCTCAAAGCGGCGCGTAAGGCAGTGACACCGAACGGGATCGTCGTTGCAAACGTTTGGAGCCGTTTCTCAAACCCTCTTTACGACAGCATGGTATGCACATATCAGGCTGTATTCGAAGATCTGTACATTTTTGATGTTGAGGACAGCGGGAACAAGATCTTTGCGGCTTTGAAGCGGCCCGCTGTTTTGCGAAAGGAACTTCTTGTGGGCCGCGCCGAGAGAATCTCCCAAGAGCGCCAATTCCCTTACGATCTCGGGCAAGTGGTGAAATACGGCTACAGACGCGCTACGGGGCGTTACTTTCCCGGAGAAGTGCTGAAGGATCGAAGGGAAAAAACTCAGACCGGAGGCAAGAAAGCCGCAGGTGCAGCCGGGTGAGACACAGAGCCCGTCCTTATTGGGGAGGCTGCATATTGAGTTCGACCGTCCGGTCCAGATCGATAAGCCAACGATTGGATCGCCTTACCAGCACTAGATCGTAACGTTGATCGACGTCCTCCAGCGGGTGGGAAAGCACTGCGACGACCGCGCTGTCCGTCCTGCGCTCGACTTCCTTTATGAAGTAAGTCCCCACAATGATTTGGTTTAGGCTCAAGTCCCCGAGCTCAGGCACCGACATGCCGCTTGCTATCCAGAGTTCCCAGGAACCTACCTGCTCTTCGGCGCGGGTAAGACATGCAGCAGCTTCTTTCCAAGCACCCAGCTCGACCGCTAGCTGGAAAAAGCGGACGGCCTCTACCGGGTCCTGCTGCATGTAGCGGTACGACCCGACATCAATGGAGGGCGCAGAGCAGCAGCCTGCGAGAAGAAACACTACGAGAAAGGCTTTCCGTATCATGCAGAGAGATCCTACATGTCCGAAGGAGCTGTTGCAAGGTGCCTGTGGGCGAAAGAATCCCCGGGCCTTTTCAGTACGGCGCTTGCCGGAACCGTCACCGCAGGGGTACAGTATCTGGCGAGCCGGATCGGCTCAGCAGGCGGCCTTCAGGAAAGGGGGCTTCCATGAGTTCAAAGTTCTGCGATCGGAGAAGGTTTCTCGCAACGGCTGTTTCGGCGGCCGCAGGCGCCGCTTTTCTGGGCGGTGAAGGGGTGGGTGCCCCAAAGAATGAACAGGAGAAGAATCAACAGAAGATCTTGAACTACAACCCCAAAATGGGATACCGCCGGCTCGGTAAGACCGGGCTTATGATCTCCGAAGTGAGCTTGGGAGGTCACGGCGCGGGCGGCTACGGGCCGGAACACGTGGCCAACCGAGCCGCCGTTTTGTCGCGCGCGATCGAGCTCGGAATCAATTACGTTGATACGAACATAGCTGAAGAGTGCAAGCTCTACGGCAAGGCTATGGGGAAAAAGCGCGACCGGTGGTACATCGGTTTCGCCTCTTGGCCTCAGAAACTCACTCCTGATTGGGAGGAAAACCTCACAAAGGCGGGCATAATCCGGGAGATCGAGAATCGCCTTCGGGATTACCACACCGATTGCCTTGATATTTGGCGGCCGGTGGGGGCCACCTGGGGGAAGGGCCAGCGCAACATAGCCACCATGTACACGGTAAGCAGGCGCGTGCTTGATATGGTGGTGGAGGTGTTCGAGAAGGTGCACCGCCAAGGAAAAGTGCGTTTTCTGGGGATTTCAGCGCACAACCCCAAGGTCTTCCGGCTTGTCCTGAACGAGTATCCCACCTTTTCGGTTATTATCTTCCCGTATCTGTTCCTCACGGAAATCGCAGGAGGCGGCAGCCTTCTTGAGCTTGCTGAGCGCAAGAACGTCGGGGTGATTGGATTGAAACCCTTCGGTGCCGGAACGACGTTTGGTATCAAGCCGCGGCAGATCCATGGCAGGGTGGATCCGAGGGCGCACCTGCTTGTCAAGAAAATGCTCCAAGAGCCGCGCATAAGCGCGATCATTCCGGGTGTCAACATTCCGGAGCAGCTTGAGGAGAACGTGCGCGGGTCTTACATGAGACGCAGTGCGGTTGAAACCGGAGAACTCCCCGGAGCGCTGCGATCGTGCAAACGGTCCTATCTTGCGAATCTGACTCCTGAGTACAGGTGGCTTCGCTTATGGGAGCGTGTCTGAGAGGGCGGTCAGCGCTGTTTGTCTGCCTGGTGCTGGCGGGACTTGCCGGAGGCTGCCTTCTGAAAGCGGGAAGGGGTGAGAAGCCCACCGCGGAGGAATCCGGCGTTTCTCCGTTGGGAGACGCAGCCGGTTGTCTTGTCTGCCATGTCACCTTTGTTGCGGAGGAGCTCAGTCTCCAGCATGCCGCGGCCGGCATAACTTGCAGCAATTGCCATGGGGTCAGCGCCGGCCATGCCAATGACGAAGAGATAGGGAGGACTCCTCCGGATAGAGCATTCAGGCGTGACGAAGTGGATCGATTTTGCCGTAAATGCCACCCTGCGCACAATGTGCCGGCTGCAAAGGTTGTCGCCGTCTGGGAGAAACGCAGGCGCGGGAAAAGACTTCCGGTATGCACCGATTGCCACGGGCGCCACCGAATCAGCGAAGCTGCAGGAACTCCGGAAGTTGCGCCGGAAGCTGCGCCTGAGCGGAGACAAGAAGAAAGCGGTGAAGTGAGCCCGCCGGGGAGCTGCGACTCGAAAAAGGAGGAAGCCCATGATCGAGATCGGGATGCACGTTGATAACTGGAGGCACTACGATGTTTCTTACGAAGTGCCGTGCGAGTTTGCAAAGAAGCACGGACTCAAGTACGTGGAATTCGGTACAATCGACGGAGATTATTTCGTACAAGCGCTCGGTTACAACCCTCATATCCCCCTGCACACCGACCCGCTTAAACTGAAAGCTTACCTGGACGGCCTGGGCCTGAAAGCCTCGCAGCTTGATGCCGCCTACCCTATGAGCTGTCCCGAAGGCCAGTACCGGGGAATAAGCTACACTCTCAGGGCGATTCAGTTCGCAAAGGCCCTCGGTTGCCCGTGCGTGGATACCACCGACGGCGGCCGGAAGCCGCAAGGCTACAGCGACGAGGAAGTCTTAGCCCTCATGAAGCAGTATTACCGCGTTGTGCTGGAATGGGCCGAGCGCTACGAAATAATCATCAATGTAGAGCCCCACGGCCCTTATACGACGGATCCGGACACTATGGCCCGGATCTTGGACTTCTTTGATTCACCTTACCTGCGCATGAACTTCGATACGGGGAATACCTTCATAGCGGGTCAGGATCCGGTCGCTTTTCTCAAGCGCTTCCGCCATAAGGTGTCTCACTGTCACATAAAAGATGTGAGCGAGGAGCTGGCGAAGAAAGTTAGAGGCGGAGAAACGGGTATCGCGACCTCCGTCGTCGCGATAGGCGAAGGTGTCAATGCAGAGAACATTGCAGGATGCATAGAACTTCTGAAAGAGATCAACTGGGACGGGGTGATTTCGATCGAATGCGAAGCCGCTCCCGGGAAAATGGAACAGAGCATCGAATGGCTACGTAAAGAAATCGCCAGATAGCTTTGGAGGGTTTCAAGGCCTGCGTTTGCCTACGGCGCCCAGATAGATCACGAAATTCCGTACGCCGTCAAGGCCGAGTGCCTCATTCAGCCTGTCGTCATCGAACGCAGCCACAGCGCAGGCACCGCAGCCTATGGACTCGGCCGCCAGATAGAGGTTCTGGCAGACATGTCCGGCATCGAGCAGCAGGTAGCGGTAACCTCTTTCGCCGTAGCGCCATGTCATGCGGCGGACGACGGCGATCCAGAGGAGCGTCGCGGCACTCTTTCGGATGAATTGCTGTCCCAGGCAGGCGTATGTGATCTCGCCCGCCACCTCGGCGCCCAGGCGGTGTTGCTGGAGAGCGTGTTTAAGAGGCCTGAAGCGGTAAAGGCCGGGCTGGAGGCCCTCAACCCGGTTTGCAAGAACCATGGTTTCAAGCGCATGCCGGGCTCCTGCAGAGGGCACGGTCCTGAATGTGTGGCCGTACTCAACATGCTTGACGCCTTGGGTGCACCAAAGCAGATAGGAGAGTTCTTCGAGTTTAAGCGGTTCGGGTGCGTACGAGCGCACGCTTGTTCGTTTGTCTACAAGGTTCTTGAAATCGGTCTGGGGTGGGTCAGGCAGCGGCAGGATTTCCCCGCCGCCGGGCAACGGCGCCTCAAGCGGAGGTGGTTCTTCTCCCAGTTGCTGCGGGGGGGGACTCAGATATTCATACTTGGTAAGCTCGAAAAAACGCCGCCCGATGTTTTCGGCCATTCCCGGAAGCCTTACTCCTTCTTCTCCTCCAGCTTCATGCCGAAAAGGCGTTTCAGAATAAGCTTTATCACTTCGACCTTCGAACCTTCAGGAGCGGCCTTGAGCGCTGCGAGCAGAGTTTCTTTCGAGGCTTTTTTGTCGCCGCTCAGGTAGAGAGCTTCGGCTTTTGCGAAATTCAGGTCTTGAGCCGGCTGCCCGGCGGGCTTGAGCTGGGAAAGAGCCTCATCGGCCTTCTTGACCGCTTCTTGAAATTTCCTCTGCACCTTGAGTTGCTCCACTTCGTTCAGCGCAAACATTGCGCCGTATTTGGAACGAAGGCCTGCGCCGCCATCCTTATCCAAGTGCATGATTTGGCGGGTGAGGTCCCCGTAGAAGTTGACAACGAGGCCGGGATCCATGTTCCCGATGGCTTTGTGTAAGAGTTTGGCACGCTCGATTCCCTCGGCTTTATCCGCTTCTCGGAGAGCTTTGTCCCTTGCAAGGCGCAGTTCCCTCAGCTTCATGAGGTGCTCTATATAAAGCTCCGCTCCTCCGGGCTGGTAGCCGGTCTTGGCGTAAGGTTTGCCGAGCGCGTCAAGCAGGAAGACCGTGGGAAAGCCTTGTACCCCGAGCTTTTGAAGCCATTGCTGGTTTTTCTTCCTGACCTCGGGAGGCAGCTTTTTACGCCTGGGAAAATCGAGCTTGACTAGGACAAAGTACTTGGGCGCTTCTTTCTTGAAAACCTCTTGACTGAAGACTTCTTTGTCAAGACGCGTGCACCAGATACACCAGTCCGAGCCGGTGAAATCTATAAGTACGTCCTTTTTCTTGCCCTCTCGGGCCGCCTTCTGGAGGGCTTTCTTTACGTCGGTGAGCCAGAGGCCGTCGGAAGCCTTGGCGGATGATTCGACCGTAAGAAGTGCTGTTGCCAAGAAAATCGCAGTTCTCAGACGCATACCGGACGTCCTTTCTGAGTTTCGAGTGGAAACGATTCGAGCCCGAGGTGCAATCCGAAAGCACCGCGGGGGACGGTTCTTCTTTGATAGTACCCTGCGGGCGGAGGGTTGTCGCTCTCCTCACAGGAAGGGCCCCCCGGCCCTGAAGCTCCGGTAAGAGGAGCCGAGGGAGTCTCATAGAAAAAGGCCGGATTTTCCCGGCCTTCATCTATTCCCGCCAATACAAGGAGGGAGCCGGGGTAAAATTTGCCATGAAGGCAATTTCACCCAGGGCGAGTCCTCCCCAGCCAGCCGGGTTCTCAACCCTCCTTGTTTTGTGCGATGAAGCGCAGCAGGCCCGCAGTGGAGGTGTCCCAGTCCTCCGGGGCGGCGCCTTTTCCCTCCAGCGAGGCCCGCACGGCCGGCGTGATCGTGCCTGCAAGGCGTTTGCCCAGCTCGACCCCGTACTGGTCGAAGCTGTTCACGCGCCATATTACTCCCTGAACGAAGATTTTCATTTCATACAGCGCAAGCAGCCTGCCCAGCGATTTCGGGCTCAACCGCCCGAGCAGAATCGTCGTGGACGGCCGGTTGCCCGGAAAAACCCGGTAAGGGAGCAGCCTCTCGATTTCTGCGGGGTCGAGCCCGGCACGCTCGAGCTGCGATTTGACCTCGGCTCGATCTGCGCCCCAGGCAAGCGCTCTTGTCTGGGCAAGAAGATTGGAAAGGAGGTGCATGTGGTGTTCGCCTCTCGAGTGAAGCGGCTGTACGCAGCCTATGAAATCAGCAGGCACAAGCCGGGTGCCCTGGTGGAGGAGCTGAAAGAAGGAGTGCTGCGCATTGGTTCCGACCTCTCCCCAGACTATGGGCCCCGTGTGGTAGGTTACCGGTTTTCCGTCCCGGTCGCAGGACTTGCCGTTTGATTCCATATCCGCCTGCTGGAGATAAGAGGGTAGGAGTGAGAGATATTGGTCATACGGAAGAATCGCCTGAGTTTCCGCCCCCAGGAAATTGATGTACCAAACCCCGATAAGCCCCATGAGGACGGGGATGTTCCGTCTCAGGGGCTCTGTGCGGAAGTGTTCATCAAGTTCCCTCGCACCCTCCAGAAAGCTGAGGAAGTTCCCAAAGCCGATCGCACATGCGATGGGAAGCCCTACGGCCGACCAGCACGAGTATCGTCCTCCCACCCAGTCCCAGGTTTGAAAAACGCGGTTTGCGGGGATACCGAAGTCCCGTGCCTTCTCGGGCGAAGCCGTAACAGCAGCGAAGTGCCCGGCCAGGGCGCCTTCGCGGCCTGTTTTCTGCTCCACCCATGCAAGAGCTGTGCGGGCGTTTGTCATGGTCTCAAGCGTGGTGAAGCTCTTTGAAGAGACGACGAAGAGGGTTTTTTCCGGATCCAGGCCGCGGACCCCCTCCTCGAAACTCGTGCCGTCCACATTGGAAATGAACCTGATCGCAGGCCCGCTCTGCGGGTTCGTTCCTGTACCGAGGTGATAAAAGCGAAGGGCCTCCACAACCAGATTGGGGCCCAGGTGGGATCCACCTATCCCAATGTTCACCACCGCCTCGATGGCCTTCCCGGTGGCGCCCTTTACTTTGCCGGACCGCAGAGATTCCGCAAAATCCCCGAGCCGCTTAAGCTGCCGGTGAACGTCTTCGACCACGTTCTTACCGTTCACAACGATCCGGTGGTCCTCAGGGGCTCGGAGCGCTGTATGGAGGGCGGGCCTGCTTTCGGTCCAGTTGATCGGTTCGCCTTTAAACATGCTTTCGCGGGCAAGCGGCACACCGGCTTCTTCCGCAAGCTGAAGGAGGAGCTCTATAGTCTTGTCGGTCACCCGGTTTTTGGAGAAATCAACAAGCATGTCGCCGAGCTGGAAGCTCAGCTTCTCGAAGCGTTTGGGATCACCGGCCAGAAGATCCCTCAGGTGCGCGGCCCGCAACTCCTCAGCGTGCTGGGTAAGTTTCGCCCAGATCTCGGTTTGCGGGAGCGGCACAGCGCAGTACCGTCCCGGTTGGCGTGCAGAGTCTTCTTGTTGCTTCATGCTTTCCTCTTTGGAGTGGGGTTTAAGGGCTTCCGGAAGCGTAAGCGCCCGGTTTCCAGAAGAGAGCCCATGGTAGGGCTCCGGGCACCCGCAGGCAACATACAGGCGGAGGGGGCGGGACGGTGGGCCTGCATCAAAAGAGCGAAACGAACGGCGCACTTTTGGGGGATGTAAATGATGAGCTCCCCCCAGCAATGTTGGTTGGCTGTCCATAACGATCGCCCACGCACCGGACCGGAGTCCGTTTGTGGAGTGGGTTCCGCGTGTTATCCTGCCTAAGCAGGGTAACGCCTGCTCCCAGCTTTCCCCGGACTCCGCGTCCGGTTTTTTTGTATTCCCGATCTGATCGCAGGACTTACAGTCCACGAAGTCTTGAACTTTCTGACGAGCCTGTGATACTCTGAGGGCCAGGTACGCCGACACAGTTCCTGACCCTCCGAAGGGGCCGTTTGTTGCTTGCGTTTTGCGGTGTTCTCTATAGGCGTGCATGATTCGTAGAATCTTGCTCTCGTTTGTGGTCAAGACAGCGAAAGACCTATGTGGTACGTAAGGTTTCGGGCA
>CAZGYL010000019.1:0-18768 GCA_964529985.1 uncultured Planctomycetia bacterium
TTCAAGCGGGAGGTGCTTGAGGCCGAAGTCCCGGTGCTTGTGGACTTTACGGCGCCGTGGTGCGGGCCGTGCCAGAAGGTGGACGCGGTACTTGAGAACCTGGCCGAAGAGCTGGACGGGAAGATAAAGATCGCGCAGATTGATCTGGACGCCAATTCCGATATCGCTTCGCAGTTCGGGGTCCAAGGGTTGCCTACATTACTCCTGCTGTATCGCGGACATGAACTCGGGCGCATAAGCACAGCCAGTAAAGAAAGTCTTAAAACGTGGATCGCCCGAAAGCTCGCCGAAAATCAACCTACTCTTCCTTGAGCGACGTGAAGTAGTGGAGTGGGCGGTGCTATATTTAAACGAGGCGCAAAAAGCCGCTGATTCCCTTGCTCTGATTCTGGCTTCCGGAGCAGGGGCCGCTGTTGCAGGGGTGTTGATCGCACGACGCCATTACGGCTTGCCTCACCGCGGATTATCACTTATCGGTGCAGCCGGAGCGGCATGCGCAGTTTGTCTTTCTCTCGCTGTTCTGCTTTGGCAGAGCGCGGGGAGAGGGATTTACAGTTCTTCTTTTGCTTTCGCTTTCTTTGAAGGCCGGCTGGTACTTGACGGTTTCCGGGTCGAAGCCGTTTGGGCTCTTCTCGCAGTGCTTGCATTGGGCCTGATCCTGGCTCGGGAGGAGGAGCGTCCGTTGGGCCGGGCCCGGCTGATCGCCCTTCCGTGGTTGTACGGCGCAGGCTGCGCGGCGGTTTTACTTGAAGCGGGCACGCTGAAAGCGGCTTGTCTTGCTGTCGGTGCGGGGGTGCTTCTTGCCCTTTCGTTCCCTGGGTACGGGTTCCCGAGCCGATCACGGCGGCTTTGGGCGATTGCGGCTCTCCCTCCGGCGGTCTCGCTTGTGGCGGCCGCGGGTTTGCAGGGAGGAGGCGATCCGGCTCTGTTGTGGGCCGCGGCTGCCTGCGTCTGGAGTCTAGCGTTTGTTGCACCCGCGTATCTTGCTGTACTTTCTGAAGCTTCCTGGGCAGGTGTTTTCCTGCTGCCGGCTGTGGGTGGAATCGTAACGGCATGTATTGTGCATGACGGAGGGAATTGGGCCGCCCTTGCCTGGCTGAGCGCTTTGACTTCACTTACCTGCGCGGGGGGAGCGCTTTTTACGAACGACTTCCGCCGCTTGGCTGCTTTTATGAATCTTGCGCTTCTCCACCAGCTGCTTTCACCGATCGCCGCAGGCGGGCGCCCTCCGGGAGTGCTCCTTTCAGTTTTTCCGGCCTTGGCTTTCGCTATGACCGGTGTTCTTGCGTTTCTGTGGAATAAAGGACGTTCAGGGGACCGCAGATTCTTGCCGCCTCTTGAGGTCGCCGGTTGGCTGAAGGTTCTTTTGGGAATCTTACTTTTCGGGTGCGCCGGATTGCTCTTGCCGGGACCTCTTCTTTCCGAAAGGGCCCGTTCATACGGTGCTCTTTTCAGGAGCGGAGGAGTGCTTCTGGCCGGAACGGCTCAGATCGCTTCTTTATTTCTGTTCCTTGCTTTCTTGAGGCTGCTGGGTCACCTGAAAAGCGGCGGCAAAGGCTGCCCTTCAGAGCTTGTGCTGCCGGTGTTTTCCCTGGGCTTGGTGCCTTTGCTCGGTGCCGGGGTACGGCTGGGGAACGAATCTTTGAACTTGGCCTGGGCTGCTGCAGCGCTTGCGCCGGCTGCCGCGGCCGGTGTGTTTGCGCTTGTGCTCAGAGGACCTGACGGTATCGGAGCACTGTGGAGCCGCGTCGATCCCCGTTGCGACCTTATCGTGCAAATACTCGGCGGACCGGCTCTTCCGGCGGCGTTTTTTTCGGCGGCGGGCGGGACGCTCAGGCTTATTGAAAGCGCCGGCACCGGTTTGTTGTTTCTTGTAAGCAGAGCTGCTGTGGGAATAGGCGGCTTGCTTATAAGATTGGACGAAACCGCCGTAGAGTCGCTGCGCGCAATAGGAGTCGGAAGGTGAACGCACTTGTGTGTTTTCTGCCCTTGATCGGTGTTGCTGCGGTGCTTCCCCTTCCGGCGGGCCGTATCCATGCTGTGCGTATTGTGACCCTTGCGGCTTTGGCCGCCGCCGTCCTTGCCACCCCGTTTGCCGCGTCAGGCCCTCAAGTTGGAAAGGACTTTCTGCTTCAAGAGCCTGAGGCTTTGACGATAGCACTCGCAACGGCCTTAACGTGTGCGTTTCTGCTTGTAGTAACAGCGCGTGGGTTGGCCGGTAAAGGGGAGATGACCTGGACGTTGCTTCTGCTCGGCGCCTTGCAGCTGGGGTGTTTCACCTCAGCGCGCGTGATAGTTGTGGCCGTTACTCCGCTTATATTTCTCGCAACTTCTATGGTGCTTCAGCTTCGAGCTCAGGAAGGGCGCGACCGAGCAGTCAGGATCTTAAGTTCGGTGGGCGCGATCGCGACACTTCTTGGTATTGCTTCGCTGGCTTTCCCGGAGGGCTCAACGCTTCGCTCGACCCTTTGGTTTCTTTACTGCGTGGTGGTTCTGGGGGGCTTTCCTTTTCACTTCTGGCTTCCACGTGTGCTTTCAGGAAGTCCTTTTCTGGGAGCGGCTTTGGGTTGCGTGGTCTTCGGCCGTTTTGCAGCGCTGGTGCTCCTGCATTTTCCTCCTGCAGGCATCGGGACCCTCCCTGTTGTTTTCGGTTTGGCGGGTATGCTGTGGTGTAGTTTTGCCGCTGTAGCGGCAGAAGATCTACGGGAGCGGATCGGCTACTTTGCGGGTATTCAAGCCGGGTTTGCACTGTACGCTTTCGGCTGTGGGGTCCCGCGGCTCGGTGTTCTGTACCTTTTGGCCACACTGCCGCCCATACTCATGTGGGCCCTTGCGGCCTGCATTGTCTTTGATCGAATTAAATTCCTGACACTAAGGAGGCTCCACGGGCTTGCAACACAGCTTCCCAGGCTGAATCTGGCGCTGATAGTGGGGGGGTTCGGATTAAGCGTGCTTCCCGGAACGGTGGGCTTCCCCGGTCTATGCCTGCTGCTTGAGCGGATCAAGGGCACGCCGGCTTTATGGGTGGCCTTGACGGCTGTAGCGGCCACGTTCCTGGTGTGCGGCTCAACATACGTACGGATTGCTTTCGGGGAAGTGGCCGAGGAGCTCAGGCGGGCGGGGGATCTGAACGCCAGAGAGCTTGTTTCCATGATTCTCCTGGGGTTGTTGACACTAAGCGGCTTGGTGCCTGTTGCTGCGGCCTTGCTCAGGAAGCTCGCTGCACAATGAACGGCATTTCCCTCCGATAACCTTTCTGAGGCGGCCTCCGGGGGCTGGGCCCGGGTGGGTTGGTTTAGCAAGCGGCGACCGTATGGAGCAGACCCCCTGTATACACTCCCCTGACCTTGCCGATGAGAGGAAACGTGGGCTAAACTAGTCCGCTCTGCTGTGCCTGAAGGTTCGTCGTCGAGCGGTCCGCACGCCTGCGGTGGAAGGAGAAGCCTATGGCTGAGACAATCGAATCCTTCGTTGCAAAATTGCAGAAGGAAGGCGTCGAAGCAGGTCGCAAAGAAGCCGAGAGGATAAAGGCCGAGGCGGAGGCCGAAGCACGCAAGACTCTGCAGGACGCCAAGAACCAGGCGGAATCGATCGTCAAGGAAGCGGAGGCGAAAGCTCAAGATATCCTTCAGAAAGGTCAGGAGGAGCTTGCGCTTGCGGCCCGGGATGCGGTTCTGAAACTCCGCGAAACCCTGAATCGGGCTTTGCAGACGCTTCTTTCCGCTCAAGTCAAGGAGGCCCTTTCCGAGCAGCAATTTCTCAGAGAGCTCATCCGGGACGTGGTTCTCCAATACGCCAAGCAGGACGGTGCCGGCCAGACGGATATCAAAATAAATCTGCGGCCCGAACTGCAGGAGGCCCTGGGCCGGTGGGTGGTTGAGGAGCTGAAAAAAGCCATTGACGGATCCGCCTCGATCGATATCCGCGGTACGCTCGAGGAAGCCGGATTCGAGTACACGGTCACAGGCGGCGTGGTTGAGATAACGGTTGATTCGGTCGTTGAGACACTGAGCGAGTTGGTGGGAGACGCTCTGAGGGAGAAACTCGACAGGGCCGTTAAAGTGGCCGAGGCCTGAGGCGGAGGGCTGGGGAGCCCGGTCCGCATTCGGCGGAACGTGGGACCATGGCGGAAGACAATTACTACCTGCTGACTTCTCTTCCGGCGCTTGGAGAACTGGGAAGCGCTCCGCCCGTCTCGCCCGCTGAGCTTGTAGGGCGGGTTCAGCCCTTCCCGCTTGCGAAGCAGATTTTGGAAGTTTTGTTTCTCGGCCACGACCTGCTTCTTCGGGAAGCTTTTCTGGCAGGGGAGATTGATCGGCTCGACGATCTGGCCGTTCTCTCGGTGCAGCAGGCACGCAACGAAGCACCCCTTCCGGAATTCTTGGTGCCGGAAGCCCGTCAGCGCCGGATCCCTGCGGACGATCTCTGGGAAGCTTACTTCCGCTACGCCGCGCGCGCAGGCCGGCAGACCGGGTGCTTCTTCTTGAGAGCTTGGGTCGGGTACGAGGTCGCGGTGCGGAACAGCATCGCGGTTGCGCGCGCAAAGGCTTTGGATCTCGATCCCACGGATTATCTGGTAGCGCCTGAGTTGGCGGACCGGGAAGTCGATACTCGAAGTATCGTCGCCGAATGGAGCTCCGCTCCGACACCTCTTGCAGCTTACCAGGTACTTGAGCGCGCTCGGTGGGAATGGGTGAAAGCCCACGACAGGTGGTTCTCTTTTGCCCACGACGAGCTCGCGGCATACGGTGCGAAACTGCTTATTTTGGCTCGTTGGCTGCGCCTGGCCAAAGCGCAGTCCGGTAAAGAGCCGCGGCCGCAAACGGTAGGCACCTCATAGCGTGAGGGAGGAGACGTGGAAGGCACAATCGCCGCTGTATTCGGAAACTTGGTGGTAGCCGAGGCGCCCGACGGCGGCCGGCTGGTGCAAAACGCCGTTGCATATTGCCACAGGAGGGACGGCGCCCGCTTGCTCAGCGAGGTCGTTCGGGTTCGGGGAAACCGGGCGGACCTGCAGGTGTTTGAAGAAACGCGCGGACTGAGGGTCGGTGATAAGGTCGAATTCCGCGACACCATGCTTTCTGCGACCCTCGGCCCGGGCCTGCTGGGACAGATTTTCGACGGCTTGCAGAATCCCCTGCCTCGGTTGGCTGAACAGGCCGGGTTCTTCCTTAAGCCGGGTACTTACATTGACCCGCTTCCTGCAGATACCGTCTGGGAGTTCACCCCGAAGGTTAAACCCGGGGATACGGTTCGTGCCGGTGATACTCTGGGAACCGTTCCCGAAGGAATTTTTGATCACAAGATCATGGTTCCGTTTACATTCCCCGGCGTATGGACCGTAGAGTCGGTTGCTGAGCCCGGGAAGTATACGGTGCGCGATGAGATAGCGGTTCTGCAGGACTCCGAAGGCCGCACCGAATCGGTATCAATGCAGCAGGATTGGCCTGTCAAACTGCCTCTGGCCATAGCAAAGCGGCGCCTGATGCCCACCGAGCCGCTTGTAACCCGGGTGCGGATCATAGATACCATGTTCCCGATCGTCAAAGGTGGCACTTACTGTATCCCGGGTCCTTTCGGTGCGGGCAAAACGGTTCTCCAGCAGATCATCTCCAGGCACGCTGAAATAGACGTGGTCATTGTAGCTGCATGCGGAGAGCGGGCCGGCGAGGTTGTGGAGACGATTCGCGAGTTTCCGAAGCTTATGGACCCTCGTACCGGCAGGACACTTATGGAGCGCACAGTCATTGTGTGCAACACCTCGGCCATGCCGGTCGCCGCGCGGGAAGCTTCCGTTTACACAGCTGCAACCCTCGGTGAGTACTACAGGCAAATGGGGCTTGACGTCCTTCTGCTCGCCGATTCCACTTCCCGGTGGGCTCAGGCTATGCGAGAGCTTTCAGGCCGCTTGGAAGAGATACCGGGGGAGGAAGCTTTTCCGGCGTACTTGGAAAGCCGCATCGCGGCTTTTTACGAGCGTGCCGGGGCAATCGAGCTTAGAGACGGCAAAGTTGCTTCCCTGACGATCGGCGGGACCGTAAGCCCTGCGGGAGGAAACTTCGAGGAACCCGTAACTCAGGCCACTTTGAAGGTCGTGGGCGCGTTCCACGGCCTTTCCAGGGCCCGAAGCGACGCCAGGCGCTATCCGGCGATCGATCCGCTGGATTCTTGGAGCAAGTACGAAGGGATCATTGACCCGGTCAAGGTGAGGAAGGTCTCGGCGTTGCTTCGAAAAGGCAACGAAGTGCACCAGATGATCACGGTTGTAGGCGAGGAAGGTATAACGATCGAAGATTACACGCTCGCCTTGAAAGCCGATTTCTTCGACAACGTTTATCTCCAGCAGGATGCATTTGACGAGGTGGACGCAGCCACACCCGCCGAGCGCCAGCGATTCGTCTTCGATAAGGTCATGCAGGTTCTCGATTTGGACTTCGGTTTCGAGAATAAAGACGAAGCTCGGCGCACGTTGGTCAAAGCGACGCACCTTTTCAAGAACCTGAACTACGCTGCAACCGACAGCGACGAATACAAGCAAATTCTCCAGGAAATAGATGAGTTCATAGCTAGCAGAGGGCGTGCGGCATGAGGAAGTACTTCGACGAGATCGTCAGAATCGCCGGCAATGTAGTGACGGTCAAAGCAACCGGCGTCGGGTACGACGAGCTTGCGGTCATTACAACGAAGCAAGGCGCCTCCCTGGCACAGGTGATCCGCCTGGACGGGGATGAAGTGAGCCTTCAGGTTTTCGCCGGAACGCAGGGCGTTTCAACGGGCGATCGGGTGCGTTTCCTGGGCCGTCCCATGCAGGTGCCTTTCAGCGAAGAACTCTTGGGCCGCATTTTCGACGGGTCGGGAGCGCCCCGCGACGGCCGCCCGCCTGTGGAAGCACCGCCTGTAGAGTTGGGCACTCCGCCCGTAAACCCCGTCAAGCGGCGCCGGCCCGACAAGATGGTCCACACCGGGATTCCAATGATCGATGTCTTCAACTCGCTTGTGGAGTCCCAAAAGATCCCCATTTTTTCGGTTGCAGGGGAGCCTTACAACGAATTGCTTGCGCGCATCGGGCTCCAGGCCAAGGCCGATGTGATCATCCTCGGGGGCATGGGCCTGAGGCACGATGACTACCTGAAGTTCAGGAGGACGTTCGAGGAAGGCGGCGTTCTGGGCCGAACGATCATGTTTATTCACACGGCCGCCGATCCGGTGGTCGAGTGCTTGCTGGTGCCCGACCTCTGCCTTGCGGTGGGCGAGCAGTTCGCGCTTCAAGACAAGCGCGTGCTGGTCTTGCTTACGGATATGACCGCGTTCTCCGACGCGCTCAAAGAGATCGCAATCATCATGGAGCAGATACCTTCGAACCGCGGATATCCCGGCGATCTTTACACTCAGCTTGCGCGGCGTTATGAAAAGGCGGTCGACCTTGACGGCGCGGGCTCGATGACCGTTCTTGCCTGCGTGACAATGCCCGGTGACGACGTCACCCACC
Organism: uncultured Planctomycetia bacterium; assembly: GCA_964529985.1. Classification (GTDB taxonomy): domain Bacteria; phylum Planctomycetota; class UBA8108; order UBA8890; family UBA8898; genus CAZGYL01. The sequence continues at coordinate 7,490 of CAZGYL010000019.1, forward strand.
CGATTCCCGACAACACCGGTTACATCACCGAAGGCCAGTTCTACCTGCGCAACGGGCGTATCGAACCCTTCGGGTCGCTTTCGCGGTTGAAACAGCAGGTCAACGGCAAAACGCGCGATGATCACCGCGCCATCATGAACGCCTGCATTCAGCTTTATGCGCTTTGCCAGGAGAGCCGCGAGAAGCGGAACATGGGTTTTGAGATGTCCGAGTGGGACGAGAGGTTGCTCAAGTACGGCGAGCTTTTCGAAGAGCGGATCATGAACCTGGAGGTCAATATCCCGCTTTTTGAGGCTCTCGACCGGTGCTGGGAGATTCTCGCTGAGTGCTTCGAGCCGGAGGAGACCGGCATACGCCGCAGCCTTATCGAGGCGCACTGGCCCAAGGAACTTGCCAAGGTGTGAGGCATGGCCAAGCGCAAGATCAAACTCACACGGCTTGAGCTGAAAAGGCAGCGGGATCTGCTCGCGCGCTACGAGCGGTACTTGCCCATGCTCAAGCTCAAGCAGCAGCAACTTCAGCTTGCGCTTCGCAAGATCGATCGCGAAAGGCGGCGGGCTGCAGAAGCCGTCCAGGAGGCCCGCCGCGTGTTCGAGCGCTACAGCGCCGTGCTTGCGGATGTTGCAGGGGTGAATGTACAAGCTCTGAGCGAGTGCGCTGAGATCAAGAAGAAAACCATCAACATAGCAGGTATCCACATTCCCGTATTCGAGGGCGTCCGATTCCGCGAGGCGCGCTACAGCCTTTTCGCCACGCCGCCTTGGGTGGACGCTGCGGTCGCCGACCTGCGGGAACTCAACAAAAGGCAGGCTCAGCTTGAGGTTATCAAGGAACAGCACCGAGTACTTCAGCGCGAGCTTACGCGTGTAATACAGCGTGTCAATCTCTTTGAGAAGGTGAAGATTCCGGAAATACGCGAGGCTATCCGGGTGATCCGCATCCACCTGGGCGACGAGATGACCGCTGCGGTAGGCAGGGCGAAGATCGCAAAGGCCAAGCTTGCTGCCGAACGCGAAGCTGCCGACTGGAGGCGGGAGGTAGAGGTCTCGTGATCGAGAAAATGCTCAAGGCCTATTGCGTGGCCCGGTCGCGCGACCGGGACCGATTGCTGGACGGCCTTGCCGAGCTGGGGGTCATACACCTTAAGCCTGTGGACCCCGCAACGGCCGTGGCCGACGAGGAGATCGTTTCGGCATTGGAGCGGCTGCGCCGTGCGGTGCAGATTCTCGGCGGAGTGGCTCCCGCTGGAGAGGCTCCCGAACTTGATCCGCTTGAAGCTGCGGATCAAGTGCTTGCGATTCAAAGGGCTTCGACTGAGAGACGGAACCGGCTCGCAACGCTCCACCGTCAGTTGGAAGCCTTGCGCCTTTGGGGCGACGTGCGGCTCGAACAACTCCAAGCGCTCCGGGAGGCTGGAATCGAAATACGCTTCTTTGTAGTTCCGGAAGGAGCGGTGGATCAGGTTGAAGCCGAATGCGTTGAACGGGTGGGGACGTATCCGGGTCGCAGGGCGGTCGTTGCGGTGGTAAGCCGCACCGGGGAGCCGAAGCTTCCCGAAGAGGCCGAAGAACTTGCGATCCCGAGGCGTGACAGGCCTTCCATCAGGGAGGAAGCCGCACAGATCGACCGGGCTCTTGCAGAGGATGCAAAGAAGCTGAGCGCCTTGGCCAATCTTATTCCCTCGCTGGAGCGCAAGATCGAGGAGTTTGAAGAGAAGGCCGCTTACAGTGTGGCGGTGCGCGGTGCGCTTGCCGCGGAAGAGCTTTTTGCGGTTCAAGGTTGGGTACCAGTCTCAAAGGCGGATTCTCTTCTCGAGGGGCTTGCGCGCTTCGGAGTCGAAGCGGCGGTCCAGTGTTTCGATCCTCCTCCCGAGGAGGAACCGCCTACGCTTGTCAGGTATCCGAAGTGGACGCGGCCGATAAAGGCCTTGTTCGATATTCTCAACACCGTTCCGGGTTACAGGGAGTTCGACCTGTCGCCGTTTTTCATGATCGCGATTCCTCTTTTTGCAGCGATCATTATAGGCGATGCGGGTTACGGCCTTGTGTTTGCTCTGGGCGGCCTGCTCTATCTGAAGAAAGCGAAAGCCGGGGGTGCAAAAGAAAAGGCGCAACTTCTTGTCGTACTGGGGGTTGTGACAATGCTCTGGGGCCTCATTACCGGGGGCTTCTTCGGTCTGGGGCCTATAAACTTCGTTCAGGCCGGCGGGCTGCTTGCTCAGCTCGGTTATCTGTGGAACCGGATTACGGTGGTGGGCGTTTCAACGGCTGAGATAGCGCGGGCTGTAGCCTCAGGTGACACGCAGGAGATTGCCAAGCTTTCGGATCAGGCCATGACGAGCCTCAGGATAGGGCTCATAGAGGTGAGCTTCATAATCGCGGTTGTGCACCTTGTTGCAGCTCGGTTGAGGGAAGCCGCCGGCCTATGGCCTGATCAGCGTGCTGTTGCAAGCGTCGGCTGGGCTTTGGTTCTTGTGGGCATTTTCGGCGTTGTATGGTTCCTGTTCTTCGGCCAGGGAGGCACCCTTGCACCGGGATGGGTCTACTTGGTTTTGGCCGGGTGGATACTTGCGGTTCTTTTCTCCGCACCTTCACCCAATCCTTTGAAGCGTATCGGATTGGGGGTCGCCGCCTGTCTGCTTCCTGTTATGGACTGCTTCTCGAACACCATGAGCTACATACGCCTTATGGCGGTTTCGCTTGCAAGCGTGTACATAGCGCAGGTTTTCAACATGCTTGCCGGCATGCTCGCCGACAGCGCTACTTGGTTTGCAGCGGCGCCTATTGTCGTCTTCGGGCACGCGTTGAACATCGGTTTGTGCGTCATCGCGATTTTCGCCCATGGCGTTCGTCTGAATATGCTTGAGTTTTCCAGTAACGCCGGCGTGCAGTGGGCCGGCTATCCCTTCAGGCCCTTTACGAAGAGTAGAGTGAAGGAGAGCTGATCGATGGGAACGACCGCTTTCTTCGGAGAGTTCTCCGTCGGCCTTGTCTTGGCCCTCGGAGCTATCGGAAGTGCGCTTGGAATCGGTGCGGCCGGGAGAGCAGCGGCCGGCGCGTGGGCAAAAGAGGGCAAGGAAGGCAAGCCCCTGAGGTTCACATATATAGTGCTTGTGGGCATGCCCTTGTCCCAGACCATTTACTCTTTCATTTTCATGTTTATAGGCCTGAAAAACTTGGCCTACGATTACCAGAACCTGCCCACATACGCCGGAGCGCTCCTGGGCCTTGGATTGGCCTGCGGCCTGGCCGAGATGTTCAGCGCCTGGGTGCAGGGGTTGATTGGAGCAGCCGCCGTTCGTTGCATGTCCGAAAGCGAAGGTAAGGGCCTTGCTTTCCTTATCATTTCGATGGGCATCGCGGAGACGGTGGGGCTTTTCGCCTGGGTGTTCCTGCTGCTCGTAAAGCCCGGCATTGGCGCTTGAGTCGGGCCGTGTCGGTCACAACGGCAACGGGCCGAGAGCCGTTCTTTCGGCTTTCGGCCCGTCCCTGTTTGCGCGCAGGGCCTCCGGTCGTAGAATCCCAAGGAGGAGGACCACTTCCACCGAACGCTGCAGGTGACCCATGGGACTTTATGACCGTGACTACGTGAGGTACCGGCCCCATGTAAGGCTTGCCAATCCGCTGGGGCCTGACTGGAGGACCTCGGGGGTCTTCTGGATTATCGCGGTCACGGTGGGAATCTTTTTCATCCAGTTGATACTGGGTGAAGAACGTGCGTCCGTTCTGTATTGCTCACCTGATCGGGTTGTCAAACACTTTGAGATTTGGCGCCTTCTGACAGCCGCTTTCTGCCACTCCACAGGCACTATTTGGCACCTTGCCTGGAACATGCTCATTGTTTTCTTCTTCGGGCCTCAAATCGAGCGGCTCTACGGGCGCCGGGATTTTCTCGCCTTTTACCTGACTGTAGCGGTAGTGGCCAACGCCGCTTTCTGCGCGGTTCCCTATATCTTCGGAGGAAGCCCTTACGCCTACGTTCTCGGAGCTTCGGGCTGCGGTATGGCCCTGATCGTTCTTTGCGCCCTTTACTTTCCCAATCAGACCGTGATCTTTTTCTTCATTCCGATGCCTCTTTGGCTGCTCGGTGCACTTCTTGTGCTCGGGGACGTCGTGGGGGCGCTCAATCCGCGTACCGGCGGCCCGATCGCTTATTCCGTGCATTTGGCGGGCGCCGGTTTGGGTGCGCTTTATCGTTTTGTGGATCTCCGCCTGACGACTATTCTGGCTCGTTTAGAGCGCTTGCGATTCCGCAGGCGCGTGCGCCGCGCTTGGGAAGCGCGCGCTTCGGAAGAAAGGTACGACGGCGTTCCTCGGTTCATTGAAGACATCGAGAAGCAAAGGCTCGATCGCATTCTTGAAAAAATAAGCCGGTTCGGCAGGGAAAGCCTTACCGAAGAAGAGCTTGACTTCCTGAACCGCATGAGCGAGCGATACAGAGGGAAAGGGTGATCCCCCAGGCTGCGTGCGTCCCCTACAGGCCCTGCGGGGCCGGCTACGAGATCCTTCTGATAACAACGCGGAAAGGGAAGTGGACCATTCCCAAGGGTATCGTTGATCCGGGCGAAACTCCCCAGCAGACCGCCCTGAAAGAGGCCTTCGAAGAGGCCGGAGTACGGGGGAAATTGGAAGGTGGTCCGATCGCTTCCTTTACGTATCGAAAATGGGGAGAAGTGCTTGAGGTTGCGGTTTACCTGCTTCAGGTCGAGTCGGTTGAGGAAGATTTCGAAGAGGCCTCGTTCAGGCGGCGGCGTTGGTTTCGGCCTGAAGAAGCGGTCTCGTGTATACGAAAGCGCATTCGACCTGCTCTCAAGCAGGCGGTCGCATTGCTTGACCGGCGTTTCGGGCGGACCGGGGGACCTCAGTCCGAGGAGGGCGCCGAGGGGCCGAGCGGCGCAAGCGCCGGAGGCGCAGAAGCGTCCTCAGGTACGCCGGAATAAGTTCCAGGTAACGAGCCTTGGACCTGCCTTCGGTCCGCGCCTCGAAGGTGATCGGAATTTCGATAATGCGCTTACCTCGGGCATACAGCTTAAAGAGCACTTCAGGGAGAATGTCAAACGCCCGGCCTTGAAGATCGAGGCCCTCAAGGCTTTCTTTGCGATAAAGCCGCAGTCCGCTTGACATATCGGCGAAGGGAGACCCAAGCAGCGATTTGTAGACGCAGTTAAGCAGGCGGCTCAAGAAGTATCGACCGAGGCGGCCTCGGTATCGGCCGCCGGGCACGTAACGCGATCCGATAATGAGGTCCGCCTTATGCCTGCTTTGGAGAAGTTTAAGCGCATCTTCCACGCTGTGAGAGCCATCAGCGTCGAGGGTGAGGATGAACCCCCCTTGTGCCGCATTGATGCCTTCTCTGAAGGCGGCTCCGTAGCCCGGCTCTTTTTGGGGGATAACCCGCGCGCCGAACGAGGCACCGACTTGGCGCGTCGCGTCTTCGGAAAAACCGTCGACTAAAAGGATCTCCCCCTCTCCGCGCGCTTCCGCCACAAGAGCCTGCAGGAGCGGAAGAAGTTTCTCAAGCGATCTTTCTTCGTTGCGCGCAAGCAGAAGGACCGTAAGCTCCATTTGCAGCTCCCATGCTCAAAGCAAAGTATACCATAGGCCGGAGGTTTGGGATTCAACAGAGCTTCCCGACGCGGTATAGTGAGATCCCGCTCCCTGCAGGTGCGAAGTCGAAGATACATGAAAAAGGCGGATTTGAGCCCTACAGGCGAACTGAGCAGGAAGGCGGCTTTCGGGCTGCTTTCGGCAGGCTGTCTTCTTGCGCTCTTTGCGGGCGCACTTTTTGTGGCCCGCGTCCTTCCTTTGCTCCGGTTCCCTTATGCCGTTAACTACGGTGAGGGAGTGGTGCTGGATCAGGCGCTGCGCATTGCAGACGGGCCGGGGTTGTACGGGCCGCTGGAGAAGCCGCCTTACGTGGTCGACAACTACACCCCTCTTTATCCGTTCCTGGTGTCCCTGGCCCTGGATCATTCCCCCACGCCGTGGTATTGGGGCCGGCTTATTTCCTTTCTTTCGGTGCTGTGCGCCGCTTCGGTGCTTTATTTCCTGGCTTCCGGTACAGGCGGAGCGGTTGAGGAAAAACGCCTCGGTGAAGCTGTACTCTGCGGGGTCACAGCCGGGGGCCTTTTTCTCTCTTTTGGTGAAGTTCAGACGTGGGCGGGTCTCGTTCGCGTGGATTGCCTCGGCCTGGCCCTTTCGATTTCCGGCTTTGCCGTCACGTTGCAGGGGTCCCGCAGTTCTGTATTGAGCGGATCGCTTCTCTTTTTCGCCTCTCTTTGTGCCAGGCAAAGCCTGATTGCAGCGCCGCTTGCCGCTTTCGGAGGCCTCTACCTGCTGGGAGACAGGAAGCGGCGGGCGGCGTATCTCGGGGTTTTCTTGTTGGGGGGCCTTTGCTTTTCAGGACTCGTGCTTGCACAGGTCCTTACCGAGGGGCGCTTTTGGGAGCATACTGTGAAAGCCAATGTGCTGCCCTTTGAGCTTTCGAGTCTGAAGCGCAAGTACTTGGCATCTTTTTTTCCGGTCAAACTTCCGCTTCTCCTCGGCGCTGGTCTTGCTTTCTCCGCCCTGAGAAAGGATCCCGAGGGGCGGGCCCTTTGTATGTTTGCGGTTCTTTCGCCTGCTGCAGCCCTCGGAATATGCCGGAAAGGCGCTGATGTAAATTATTTGCTTGTGCCTCTGGCTGCGCTTTCAGCACTTGCAGCTTACGGGGCATACCGCACACATGGGAATAAAAAAATCCTGATTGCAGCTTCTCTCGTTTCCCAGATTCTCATTTCGGGCCTTCTGGAAAGACCCCGCGTGGGCCTTTCGGACATGGAGGCGATAGCCGCCAGGGACCGCAAGCTCCTTCGCGCTTGTGCGGAAGTAAAAGGCCCGATGCTTTTTGAGGATCCGGCTCTTGCAATTCTGGCGGGCAGGCCGGTTCTCTACGAGCCTTTCATGTGCACGCAACTTGCCCGCGCAGGCCGTTGGAATCCCGCTCCACTCCTCCGGCAGGTGCGTGCAAAGAAGTTCGCTGCGGTACAGAGGACGGCCTGGATCGTCCAGAAGGGGGACTCCTCAGAGCTCTTTTGGCTCGGAGACCGTATGTTGCCCGAGCTTGAGCGCGCGCTTGCGGAGTTCTACAGGCCTGAGAAGGGCCGCGTCTTCACCAGGCGCCTGGCACCTGATCTTCTTGAGGCATACTTGCTTTACGTCCCGCGGCGCTGATCCTCGCCTCGAACGTTTCGAATAGTTTGCAGGCTCCACGGGAGGGCACACAGTTTGGGCAGGTCATGTAGGCTTGCAATCGGGGACTCTTCGCGGCATAGTGCAAGGGACCCCGGAGCGCCGACGGTCATGGAGGAAAATGCCAGAGTTTGAAGGTTCGCGCAGGAGTGGGGTACTTCCGGTCCTGGTTTTCGCTCTGCTCACCGGCTGTGCAGGGCCCCATCCGAGGCGGGTTTCTGATTTTCAGAATTTTCTTATTGCACGCGGGCGTGTCCCCGCCGGCGCTCTTGTTGCAACGTTTTTTGAGGTGGGATTGGGAGACGCGATACTGCTTGAGTTTCCTTCGGGTAAATGCCTTCTCGTGGATGCGGGGGTCGGGTGGAATACATGCTCCATTTTGAATTACCTGAAGGCTCGGGGAATTACGCAGCTCGACGGCCTGCTTCTTACTCATCCTCACCGCGATCATTACGGTGGAATGAAGGAAATCATCGAAGCCGTTCCGGTTCACAAATTCTTCTACAACGGTGTGGATACCGGTGGAGGGCCGTACACCGAGCTTGTAGAGGCCCTGAAATCGAAGGGAATCGACCGTACTGTTTTGCGCCGTGGTGATGATCTGAGCGGCATCTTCGGGCCCGGAGTCAGGATTGAGGTTCTTTATCCGGACGAGAAAGGGCTTACGCTTCGTTCGGATCCGAACGCAGGCAGTATCGTTTTGAGGATCAAGCACGGGAGCATTACTTTTCTGCTCACAGGCGATGCTGAAAATACCGAAGAGGCCCGCCTGATCGAGTTGGAGGGCGAAAAGCTTCATGCCGAGGTGCTCAAGCTGGGACACCACGGGTCAATGGGCTCCGGTTCAACCGCCTTTCTGAAAGCGGTGAACCCGGAAATCGCGGTGGTTCAGGGTACCCGGTGGATAGATATTCACCCTTTTTACCCCAGGCCGAGTTATCACATTCGGCGGACTTTGGTCTCCATGGGCGTGCCGCTTCTCAATACAAAGCATGTGGGCGCGGTCCAAGTGATTTCAGACGGCGGATCGATCCGGTGGGTGACGATGCGCGATCTGCATGCGGCTGTGCAAAGCAGGCGGAAGGACTTGCAGCCGGCCGGCCGGTGAAACCGGCGCACGGGGCTTGCAGACCGCGTACCCGAACCCTGAGAATAGTAGAAGGTCTGTGGGTGGTCCCCGGATTCGAGTCTCTTTGTTTCGAAAGGATCAAAAGATGAAACGGCTGCGCGGTCTTCTGTTTCTCATGCTTATGCTCGTGATTCCGGCTCCTTTGTCTGCTGCGCTTTCGCTTGGAGGGGCGATCGAGACTCCGGTTGATCAAGGTATTCCGGCGGTTTCTTCGCCTCAAGCGGTCGCGCTTGCGGATGTAACAGGCGACGGCGTTCTTGATGCGCTTGTAGTCGGAGGATCGGGCTACGGGAAATTCGCCTGTTTCCCAGGCAAGGGGGACGGTACGTTCGAGTATGCGGCTTTCGGGGGGACCGTCGATGTAGATCCGTTGGATCTTGCAGTCGGAGACTTCAACAACGACGGCGCACTGGACGTAGCGGTTGCAAACGCCGGGTGCGGCTGAGGAGGTGTGTATTACCTCTCCATGGTCATGGGGAGCAAAGAAGGGCTTTTCGATGCGATTACGCCCCGGCATACCAGTGTGTCTCCGAAGCCGGCCCAAATAGCGAAAGGCGATTTCAACAAAGACGGGAACTTGGACCTCGTGTTGTTGTGCTTGGGCTGGGTGTCTTCTGAGCCTCACGGCCAGGCGGTTTACATACTTCCCGGGGACGGAACCGGCGGTTTCAGCAGCCCCTTTGTCGAGGTCGTTCAAACCGCGGATCCTTCCTCGCGGTTTGCTGTCGGAGACTTCGACGGCGACACCTGGGAAGACATAGCTTTGCTTAAGCCGAGTGAGAAAAAGATTATTGTGGCCTTCAACGCCGGAAGCTCCGGGAGCCCGACTTTTTTCTCGCCTCCGTCTGAGGTCCTGCTCCCCGAGCATACCGTCGATCTTGCAGCAGCGCGGCTGGATGGCGACGGGCGTTGTGATCTTATCGCGGTGGGGCAGGACGGAGCAATCGTTCTGCTTGCCGGGTCGGACCGGAATTTTGCTCAGAAGGGAGGCTTTACGCTTCCTGTTGAAGCCCGGGTAATAAGAGTTGCAGATCTGGAAGGAGACGGGAACGTAGATCTTTGCGCCGGGGGCTTCACCGGGAATTCCTACGGCGCATGTCTTGCCGTCGGAGCTTCGGGCGGAGTGTTTACTACGGGTGAAGTCGAGCAGTTGAGCGGTGCTCCGGAAGGGGGCGCGCTGGGCGATCTGAACGGTGATGGGATAGAGGATCTGGTATTAGCCCTTCCCGAAGAAGGCCTTTTGGTTTCGCTTTTGGTCGCCCGGCGGGAGGTGCAATTCGTCCGGGGCGACGCCAACGGCGACGGCAAAACGGATATTTCCGATGCGATCACCATACTTGCTTACCTTTTCTCGGGAGCCGAAAGCTCCTGCCTGGAAGCTCTTGACGTGAATGACGATGGAAAGATAAACGTGGGAGATCCCATTTACCTTTTGACTTACTTGTTTGCAGGCGGGCCGCCGCCTCCTGCGCCTTTCCCGGAGCCCGGCGGGGATCCTGACCCGCCTGGTCTGGGTTGCAACGGCTGAATCGAACCGAACGGTCCGGCCCTTTCGGGTTCAAGTTTACCGGAGGAGGACGCAATGAAAGGTAGGAAGAGCTCGCGGAGGTGTTTCCTTGCCGGGTGTGCCGCTTCGATGGCTGCCGGCCGGTTTGCTTCGGGTGCGGTCGGTGCTAACGACAGGATCCAGCTGGGGTTTATTGGAACGGGCGGCAGAGGCGGCTTTCACCTGGGGCAGTTCCTGACAATGAAAGAAGTGGCGGTGCGGGCCGTGTGCGATGTCGACGGAAAAAGGCTTGAGGCCGCGGCAAAAAGGGCGGGAAGCGGAGTCCTGAAGACAAGCGACTATCGAAGGGTTCTTGATTCCAAAGAGATAGATGCGGTTGTCGTATCCACCCCCGATCATTGGCATGCCATACCGACTGTTCAAGCGTGTGAGGCCGGCAAAGACGTGTATGTTGAGAAGCCGATCGGTCACAACATTCGGGAAGGACGAATCATAGTTGAGGCCGCCCGCAAGCACAATCGAATCGTGATGATCGGACTTCAGCAGCGAAGCGGACCTCATTTTGCAGAGGCGGTGCGGAGGATTCGAAAGGGTGAAATCGGAAAGATAAGTTTCGTGCACGTGTGGAACGCTTGGGGGTTGCACGGTATGGGGAGTAAGGGACCTGAGGGGATCGGCAATCCGCCTGACGGAGATCCTCCGCCTTGGGTCGATTACGACAGGTGGTTGGGACCGGCTCCCAAGAGGCGGTTCAACCCGCTGAGGTTCCATTTCTACTTTTATTTCTTTTGGGATTACTCCGGGGGCATGGTGAGCGCGTGGGGCGTTCACCTCTTCGACATAGTCCAGTGGGCTTTGGGGCATGAAATACGCAGCGTAACGACAACGGGCGGCAAGTTCGTTTACCGCGACGCCCGCGAGACGCCCGACACGGCCGAGGCCATCTTCGAATGCCCCGGTTACACCATGACTTACTCGATGCGGCATGGAAACGCTTACCCTTACAACGGTGATATGGATCACGGGATCCTGTTTTTCGGAACGAAGGGAACCTTGCTTATCAACCGCAGGCTTTTCCAAATCATTCCGGAAGGAGAACGCAAGCCCTCTTTCACCATGAAGAATCAAGGCATGGACACCCACCACAAGCGCAATTTCTTACTTGCTTTGCGCAGCCGTAAGCAGCCCCTTGCCGATGCGCTTGTGGGACACCATGCCGCGATACCCGGTCACTTGGCCAACATTTCATACCGTGTCGGCAGAAAGCTTATTTGGGATTCAAACAAGGAAGAAATAATCGGGGATGAGGAAGCCTCGGCGCTTCTTACCCGCGTGTATCGCAAACCGTACGTCCTTTAACTTAGTTCGAGTTTTGCCATTTTGGCAGGGGCAAATATGAATAGGGCATAAAGTA